>JAFYMA010000185.1 GCA_017556845.1 Clostridia bacterium
CATATGCCCTGCCTGCTCGTCAAGTGATCTTAAGGTGCTTCGCGGACGCATCAAGCGTTCGGGCTTATTTGAATTGAGCACAATGCTGCTTATCCCCGTTTTAGCAATAGCATCGTCATTTATTTTTCTCATCATAGCGTCATTCATATTGCCGTACGATATGTTTGATCTTGTGTTGTGGCTTATCCTTATCGGAGGTATCATCGGCGGCGTTGCAGGCGATCTTATATCAAGGACCGTCGTTACAAGACGCAGACTGAGGCGTCATTTACCAAACGTATCTTACCGCTGCAACACCTGCAAAAAGGTGTTTTTAGGCAAAAAATAAGATCGTATCAGTTACTTCAAAGCAAACTTTAATACGGAGATTTTTTTATGAACGCAAGACAGTATATAGATTTTTTAAGCAAGATAGAAAAGCTGAAATGCCACACACGCCACTCGTGGACAACGTGCGGAACACAGGAATCCGTTGCAGAGCATACGTGGCGGCTTGCAGTTATGGCATTGCTTTGCAAGGACGAATATCCGACCCTTGACATTGACAAGGTAATAAAAATGTGTCTTATACACGATTTCGGTGAGGCGATAACGGGAGACGTTCCGTCATTTTACAAAACGGACGATCACGAAAAAAGGGAAGAAAACGCAATTACAGAGCTGCTCAGTACGCTTCCCGAAGCTACCGCCAAAGAGCTTTCTTTACTGTTTGACGAGATGGCAAAATTGGAAAGCCCGGAAGCGAAGCTCTATAAGGCACTTGACAATATGGAAGCGGTCGTATCGCACAATGAGGCTGATATTTCCACCTGGATACCGCTTGAATACACGGAAAACCTCGTATACGGCGAGAAAAACTGCACCTGGTCGGAGTGGACGATGCAGCTTCGCGCACAGCTCAGACGTGACAGTGAGGAAAAGATAAAGCGGGAAGGAAAGCTGTAAAAACGAAAATGTCAGATATACTTGAATTGATAAACAGTATGCAGGGTGAATGCTCCTGCGGAAGATCTCATTACACGTCCGTAAAGGACATACGCATAGGCTCAGGACTCGTTAACAGCGTCGGGCAGATACTCCGTGAAAACGGATTTCCCGAAAAGATCCTGCTCGTTGCCGATCAAAATACCTTAAAAGCCGCACACGGCATAGAAAAAAGCCTTGACGGCTTTGACGTGCAATACAAGATATACGATGATTTGAGAGTAGCTCAGGTAAAGCACGCAGAACAGCTTGAAGAGCTTATTAAAAACGAGGACATCGGAGTTTTGTCCGTCGGAACGGGCTCCGTCAACGATCCGTGCCGTCTTGCCGCCGCACGTCAGAACAAAATGCTTTGTATTTTCGCAACTGCTCCGTCAATGGACGGCTTTGCCTCGTACAGCTCACCGTTGGTGGACAACGGCTTTAAGATGAGCTATCCTGCGGAAAGCCCGCGCGTTATAATAGGCGACACGAAAATACTTGCAAACGCCCCCGTTGAATTGAAATCGGCGGGCTTTGGCGATATGGTCGCAAAATACGTAGGACTTATCGACTGGCAGGTCTCTTCCCTTCTGACAAACGAGCCGTACTGCGAAAAGATCGCGCACTTAACGAAAAGTGCCGTTGACGAGCTTATGGAAATGGCAGATAAGGTAACTCAGAGCGATGAGCATACAGCAGGAAAGATATTTGAAGCGTTACTTAAAACGGGCATAGGAATGAGCTTTATGCAAAACTCCCGCCCTGCCAGCGGTGCTGAGCATATCGTATCGCATCTTATTGAATGTAAAGAATTAAAAAAAGGCATTGTCCCGAATCTTCACGGAGACGACGTCGGAGTATGCACCCTTGAGGTGTTGAAGCATTACGAAAAGCTATCCCGTATAAAAAGCATCAAGGCTGAAAAGGAACACGTCAATTGGGACGACGTATATGAATATTACGGCGATATGGCTGAAAACGTGAAGGCTGTGAACCATCCTGAAAACATTGTTGACTGTGTAAGCGCCGAGCATCTTATGCAGGTATGGGGTCAGATAACGGATATAATAAAGAGCTTTCCCTCTTACGAGGAATGTAAAACTGCTATGATAAAGGCAGGCTGTAAAATAACCGTCAGCGACATCGGAAAGGACCCTGAATTATTCTATTCGTGTATGAAATACTCGCCGTATATGAGAAAGCGTCTTACGCTTCTCAGGCTCGATAATATGATAATAACGGAAAGCAGGTAAAAGGGTGAAAAAGGATCAGCCCGCGTATCTTGCCATATACAAGCGGATACGTGACGATATTGAAAACAACGTATATAAAAACGGAGAAAAGCTGCCGTCAAAAAGGGTTTTGGCAGACGTATTCGGCGTAAGCGTCATAACGGTAGAGCACGCATACGGTCTTCTGGCAGACGAGGGATATATACGCTCCGAGCAAAGACGCGGGTATTTTGTAGTATACCGTACGGACAGTCATTTTTCGCATCCGGACATTGAGATCGTTCACGTAGGAGCGATCGTTTCTGCATCAAGCGAGGATATTCCGGCATCGGTATACGCAAAGGCTGTCCGCCGCGTGCTTATCGAGCACCGCGAAAGCATTTTACAGCGTTCGGCGGTCAACGGCATTTTACCTTTGCGCAACGCAATATCAAAATATCTTTTGCGTAACAGAGGAATGCACGCCGAGCCCGATCAGATAATAATCGGCTCAGGTGCTGAATATCTGTACGGTCTTATAGTAAAGACGCTCGGCAGAGATAAGATATACGCATACGAAGAGCCGTCGTACGAAAAGATAAGCAAGATATACGCATCCGAAAACGTAAAAAGCGACCGATTAAAGCTCGTAAAAAACGGAATTGCCACATCGGAGCTTGAAAAAACGAAGGCAGACGTTCTGCACGTTACCCCGTACAGAAGCTATCCGAGCGGAGTTTCCGCAAGCGCATCAAAAAGGAAGGAATATTTAGCCTGGGCGCACAGAACGGGCGGAATAATAATAGAGGACGATTACGAATCGGAATTTACCGCATCGACCAAGGCAGAGGACACCTTGTACGCCCTTGACAACGGAGAAAGCGTGATATACGTAAACACCTTTTCAAAGACGGTTTCGCAGGCGATAAGAGTTGGGTATATGGTACTGCCTAAAACGCTTTTACCGATTTTTGAAAAGAAAGCGGGCTTTTACTCCTGCACCGTACCGACGCTTGACCAGCTTATATTGACCGACCTTATAAATAACGGTGATTTTGAGCGTCATTTAAACCGTGTACGCAGAAAAAACAGAAAAAAACAAAAATAAAATTACCCACAGACCGATCAGTCGGTTTGTGGGAAATTTGCTTTTAACATCAAAGGAAAATCCGTATTTTTATTTTTTATCAGGCGATATATCGTTTTTTTCAAGCGTTGAATAATCTATTGGGAAAGACAAGGTCTGTATAAGTCCTTTGCTTGCGATATAATGATATTTTACGCCCATATCCATCATCCATTGACGGACGAGTGTCGTCTGATAAATGCCGTCTGCATTATTATATACCCAGATTGGTGTCGGCCACAGGCAGATCTTCGGATCTACCGTTTCGTATACCTGCCTTGTAACGCCGTTTTGTCCGTGGTGAGCCATCTGGACTATATCGCTTTTTATTCCGGCACCGTACGCATCAAGAAGTCTGTTACCCTCGAGAATATACGCATCGCCGAGAAACAGTACCGTCTGACCTTCAATATCGGCTCTGAAAATAAGCGACGTATCGTTTATATTATCCTCAGTACATTCATCACTGACGGTAAGAAGTATTTCGAGCGTTATACCGTCTATATTGATAACGTCACCTGTGAAAACACTTTTGCCGTTTATTTTATCAAACGCACCCGACTCTGTAAATATATCGTACGCTTTTTTCACATCGTCATACAGATATGAAAATCTGCCGTTTTCGACTCTGTCCATAAACTGCTTTGACGGTGCGTTAAGATAGATGCTTTTTACTTTTATCTTCTTACTTTCATCGTTTGCTATGATGATAAATTCATTGACGTGATCGTCGTGCAGATGCGTTAATATCCACGCTTCGACCTCGGGTATTTCCTTACCGCTTATTTTCTGAAGCTGTCCGTAAAGATAGCCGTTACTGTCAGGGCTTCCCGCACCGCCGCCGTCGATCACTATCAGCTTACCGCTTTTCGTTCTGATAACGTAGCAGTTCAGAAGCATATTGACATCGGGTGCTATCTGATAAAGCACAGCCGACGGCCTATTTTCCGCAATACCGTTCTTTTGCATTTTACTGCTCCTTTTTTGAGCCTGTATAAAGTGCATAGTATACGCCCTGTTGCTCTAACAGATCATCGTGTGTGCCGCGCTCTATTATTCTGCCCTTGTCAAGCACCATAATAACGTCGGAATTACGCACCGTTGACAGTCTGTGTGCGATAACGAATACCGTTCTGCCCTTCATAAGACTGTCCATACCTGCGGCAACTATTGCCTCAGTTCTCGTATCAATGCTTGACGTTGCCTCGTCGAGTATCAATACGGGCGGGTCTGCAACTGCCGCACGCGCAATGGCGATAAGCTGTCTTTGTCCTTGCGAAAGGCTTGCGCCGTCCGCTGTAAGCATCGTGTCATATCCCTGCGGCAAGTGGCTGATAAAGTAATCAGCGTTAACGAGCTTTGCTGCTGCCCTTATCTCCTCGTCCGTTGCATCGAGTCTGCCGTATCTTATATTGTCGGCAACAGTACCCGTAAAAAGATGCGTTTCCTGCAAAACAACGCCGAGCGAACGGCGAAGATCCGATTTTTTGATCTTTTCGATATTGATGCCGTCATATCTTATCTTTCCGTCCTGAATATCGTAAAATCTGTTTATAAGATTCGTTATCGTCGTTTTACCGGCACCCGTTGCACCGACGAAGGCGACCTTCTGACCGGGGCGCGCGTACATATTTATATCGTGCAAAACGATCTTTTCATCAGTATATCCGAAATCTACGTTTTCAAATACAACGTCACCCGAAAGAAGCGTATACGTAACAGTCCCGTCTGCCTTGTGGGGATGGCGCCACGCCCATTTGCCCGTTCTTTCCTTCGTTTCCGTAATGACTCCGTTTTCATATTTACAGTTTACGAGCGTAACGTAGCCATCGTCCTGTTCAACGGGCTCATCAAGCAGGGCGAATACTCTTTCAGCGCCTGCAAGAGCCATAATTATGGCATTTATCTGCTGTGATACCTGCGATATGGGCATATTGAACGTGCGTGTGAACTGCAAAAACGGAACGAGTGCTGCAAGCTCAAAGCCGCCTATGCCATTTATCGCCATATATCCGCCGACTATCGCAACGATAACGTAGTTCAGATAGCCGAGGTTGCCCATAATGGGCATTACGACGTTTGCAAAGCCGTTTGCGTTTTTTGTCGTTTTGTAAAGCTCGTCATTCAATTTTCGGAACTCCTCTATGGAGTCCTCCTCGTGATTGAATATCTTTACTATCTTCTGTCCTTCGGACATTTCCTCAACGTAGCCGTTTAACGCACCGAGATTCTTCTGCGTTGCACGGAAGAACCTTGCACTCTTTCCGCCGAGAAACCGTGTGAATATCACCGCAAATATGACGACCGTAAAGGCGACTGTGGCAAGTATGGGAGAAAGAATGAGCATAGCAATGACAGACGATATTATCGTTGCCGTTGAGGATATCATATTCGGTATGCTCTGGCTTATGAGCTGGCGGAGCGTATCCGTATCGTTCGTATAAACGCTCATTATATCGCCGTGAGAATTTTTGTCAAAATACTTTATCGGCAGCTTCTGCATATGCTCAAACAGACTGTCTCTTATCTTTTTGAGCGTTCCCTGCGTTATATTTACCATTATGCGATTTGAAAGGAAAACGGAAATAACGCCAAGGCCGTACGCAAAAGCGACCTTCATTATCTCTCTGAACAGATCGTCAAACGTCGGAGGATCTATAACGGTGCTGTCGAGCATCGGGTCGATAAATTCGGAAATAAGCTCCTTGAAGAACATCGTTCCGTAAGCCGTCGTGACCGCGCTTGTGATAAGGCACACAAGAACGATAAGGCAGGCAAACGGATAGTCCTTAATAACGTATTTCAATACGCGCATTATCGTCGGAAAGGGGTTTTTCTTCTGCATTTTCATATTATTCATCAAAGTCAGCCCCCTTTATCTGAGATTCATATACCTCTTTGTATATTGCGTTGTTTTCAAGCAGCTCCTCGTGCGTGCCGACACCGTTTATCTTACCGTTATCAAGCACGATTATCATATCCGCGTGAGATACGGATGATATTCTCTGAGCGATTATTATCTTCGTAACGTCGGGAATATACTCTGCAAACGCTTGACGGATCTTCGCGTCAGTCGCCGTATCGACGGCACTCGTGGAGTCGTCGAGAATAAGCACCTTGGGGCTTTTCAAAAGCGCTCTTGCAATACAAAGTCTTTGCTTCTGACCGCCCGATACGTTCGTGCCGCCTCTGTCTATCACCGTATCGTATCCGTCCGGAAATGACATTCTAAAATCGTGCGCCTGAGCCGATATACACGCATTTACTATATCATCGTCCGTTGCATTCTTATTGCCCCAACGCAGATTTTCCTTTATCGTACCGGAGAAAAGCACGTTCTTCTGCAATACCATTGAAACGCTGTCACGAAGCGTATGAAGGCTGTAATCACGAACGTCAACGCCGCCGACCGTCACCTTACCGCACGTTACATCGTAAAGACGCGGGATAAGCTGAACGAAC
>JAFYMA010000186.1 GCA_017556845.1 Clostridia bacterium
ACAAATTCATATTGGCGTTCTTTTTTCATCAGTTAATCTGCCTTATTTTTATTTATTAGTTTTAATATATTCTCATATATCATTTCATTTGCATCGGGCATTGCAAATTGCTTTATTTTCTCGCTCATTTCCTTACCTTTTCCGTTAAGAACAGAGCTTATGGCTTCATCAAGTCCGTTTTCGTCAAGCGCGCTGTCCTCAATAAGAACCGCCGCGCCTGCGTTTTGCAGCACCATTGCGTTTTTGTATTGATGATTTTCCGCCGCATACGGATACGGAACCAATATTGCCGGTTTTCCGGCCATAGCAAGCTCCGATAGCGTCATTGCACCAGCCCTGCACACTATAACGTCCGCCGCTGCCATTCTTACCGGCATATCGTATATATATTCAAGGATCTCGATATTATCAGAGGCGCCTAAGCCATTTGCGTTATACTCGCTTACTGTGATTTCGTATCCCCTTGCGCCCGTTGCGTGAGTGAGCTTTATTCTTTTATTATCTTTAAGACGTTTAGCTGCCCATTTTACGACGTTTGAGTTGATGTTAGATGCACCGAGAGAGCCGCCGTATACAAGAATGCTGTGATCGTATTTGCCGCTTATACCGAGCTTTTCACGCGCCGATTCGTACGTTATATCATCATCGTTTTCAAAGTACGGATTTCCTACGTGCACTATCTTATCTCTGTATTGCTTTTTGATATATTCAGCCGTTTTTTCAAAATCGGTGAAGATCATATCAACACACGGGGAAAGAAGCTTTATCGCTATACCGGGAATTGCATTTGATTCGTGTATCGCCGTCGGTATTCCGAGCTTTGATGCCGCCTTGACAAGAGGGTAACATACATATCCGCCCGTGCCGATAACGCAGTCAGGTCTTTCCTTTTTTAAAAGCTTTTTTGCCTTTGAAACGCTCGTCAACGTAAGGTAAAGCGTTTTGAAGTTACTCGGGCTGAGGCTTCTTTTCAAGCCCTGTATATTTATGTGATGCATCGGATAGCCTGCTTTTGAAACAAGCTTATTTTCTATTCCGTTAGGTGTGCCGACAAATGCTATCTGAACTGTCGGCTGTCTTTTTTTGAATGTATGAGCTATGGCAAGCGCGGGATTTACATGTCCACCTGTTCCGCCGCCTGTGAAAAGTATTTTCATTTAAAATAATGCTCCGTCAGAGTTTATGCTTTTTTCTGATAAGAATATCTCGATATTGACAACAATATTCCCATTTCGCACATCAGCAAAATAAGCGCCGTACCGCCGTAAGAGATAAACGGCAAGGAAATACCCGTAGGCGGAAGTGTGTTTGTAACCACCGCAAGATTGAGTATGGATTGTATGGCTACTTTTCCCGTTATACCTATCGCCACAAGCTTCGAAAAGCTATCGGGTGCTCTGCGTGATATCACGACTCCGCGCCATATGAGAGTACCGAGCATAGCAAACAGTGCCATAGCACCGATAAAGCCAAGCTCCTCGCACAGTATTGCGAAAATATAATCGTTCTGAGGCTCGGGAAGATAAAGATGCTTCTGTGTTGAATTACCTATGCCAACGCCGAAAAGTCCTCCTGAGCATATTGCGTAAAGGCTCTGTACTATCTGCCAGCCCTCGTTAAGCTCGTATTTAAACGGATCCTGCCACGCCATTATTCTGTCGCTCGTATAACCCGTTTGTGTAATAAGCCAATATGCAGCACCACCGCCGACTGCAAACAAAGCGCCTATCCACGCAGGAGACACCTTGCCGACGAATATTACTACCATTCCTATGCAGAAAAGTATTATCGTACCTGACATATGCCTTTCAAGTATCGTTATAACGCATACAAGTCCCACTATTGCAAACGGAATGAATACCTCTCTGAAGAATACGGGCATATACTCCTTGAGACTTCTGCGGAATATCGGTTTTTTCTTATCCTTTGCGGTTATTGCGTCAAGATCGCGCGATGCCATTACGTATTTTGATATGTACCACGACAGCATAAGCACAAGTCCGAGCTTCATCATCTCCGTCGGCTGTATCTGTATAGGTCCTATCGCTATCCATCTTTTTGCGCCGTTTACCGTTTTACCTATTATCGGAACAAGACACAGACACCCGAAACACACGGCAAATATTGCAGGGGTAAACTTCTGAAATACCTTATAATCAAACTGCATTACCAAAAGCATTACCGCAAGTCCCAACGCTACCCACAGTAAATGTCGCTTGACCCAATAAAAGCTGTCACCGTAATCGTTTTCAGCCCACGCATAGCTTGACGAAAAAACCATAACGGTACCGAACAGCAAAAGCATTGCGATTATGACTATCAACGGACGGTCAAATCCGCTTTTCACACGGCTTATGACTCGTTCAGCCTTCAGTCGTCCTCTTACACGGCTTATTTCGATATTTCCGCCTTGCACGGAATCAGTCTGTATCACCCTTTTGCGATCGGAATTCTGCACACGTGCAGCGGTCTGTCGTTGTATCTGACCTTCCTGCGTTTCGTTAGCGGGCACGCTGTCATTTATTTTATTGTCATTCATTACCGTACCCCCTTTTTAAAATTATCGGATCAAATGCTGAAATAAGCCAGAATACAGCATATCGCTGTAAAAGCACAAAACGTTATACATATTTTAATTTCGGAAAAGCCGCACATTTCAAAGTGGTGATGTATAGGCGCCATTTTGAATATTCTCTTTCCGCCCGATATTTTAAAATATGATACCTGAAGCATAACGCTGAATGCTTCGATTATGTACAAAAGACCGCCTATTACTATCAAAAGCGGCTCATCAAGCATAAACGCAAGACCGCATACCATCCCGCCGAGAAACAGTGAGCCGGTATCGCCCATAAATATTTTTGCAGGATACGCATTGTACGCAAGAAATCCCACGCACACGCCCATAAGCACCGCTGAAAGTGCTGTTGAAGAAAGATTTTCAGATCCGAGCTTTACAGATGCGGCAACGAAAAGTCCGCCTACTATAAGCGTTACCGATGAAGCAAGACCGTCAATACCGTCGGTGAGATTTACTGCATTTACAACGCCTGTAATAAGCAAAAGCGCGAATATATAGTAAAATATTCCGAGGTCAATTGAAAGATCGGTAAACGG
>JAFYMA010000187.1 GCA_017556845.1 Clostridia bacterium
GCTCTGCTGAATGAAGCAACAAACCAGCAAAGCGATTATACATGGTATTACAAAAGCACGCTTATTTCGCGTGACAGGTCATTGAGTGAAAACGGAATACTTAAAAGCAGTGACAACACTTACAGAGTAGATATTTTTGATGTAAATAACGGGAATATTACGAACGTTTCTGCCGAAAGCCTCAAGGGAGCACTTGCGAAATATACTATGGACGGTTATCTGAATGATGAGGGATATTCAGTTCTTAAAAAACTGCTTTTGAAGTTTACGGTCGATGCTCAGCAGGCACGATGTGACAAGACGCTGGTATTCGCAACGCAGAGCCTCAGAGGAATATCAAATGCAAGCAAGGTGTGTGAGGATATAAAAGCACAGCTTGGCGTTGACATTGATATTATCAGCGGTACGCAGGAGGCACAGTGCAGCTTTTCTGCTCTTTGCGACTGTATTTCAAATGAGGACAGCGGTATTATGGCTGATATGGGCGGCGGAAGTCTTGAGCTTGTCGATTTTGAAAACAAAACGCCTGCGTTTATGTGCAGCTTGCCTTTAGGCGCTCTGAAGGTTCGAGAGACCTTGAATTGTCCCATCGTTCCGAATTTCAAGCAGACAGAGAAAATAGAAGAATACGCGAGGTCGTATTTTGATAACGCAGAGATAAAAAATCGCGATACGTTATACGTTATCGGCGGCACGGCGAGAGCGATGTTTTCAGCCGTTTTCGATAAAAAAGAGCAGATAAGCGCGGACGAATTGCTGAAAGTGTATGAAAAAATGTGTTCAGAGGGCGAAGAAACGGAAAAGCGCTTGTATAGCCTTATACCGAAGCGTGCAGAAAGCTTTATGACGGGCTTTGCCATTTTCAATGCAGCTGCTAAATATTTCAACTGTAAAAAAATAGTGTTGTGTAAAAAGGGCGTCCGTGACGGATACCTTAAAATGAAGCTGAACGATGAAGAATAAAAAAATTTCAACTGCCGCACTTGCCGTATTGCTTTGTGTAACGATGTGTTCGTGCTCAGATCTTCTCGGTATTGATAATTCGGATTATGCATCGGAAAGTGCGGTATGCACGCATGAAGCTGACGGTGATATATCTGAGAGCTTGGAGAAGATATGCACCGTTCTGACGTTCTGCCCGTCACAGACAGTATGCTTTGACACCTGGCAGGATGCCTCGTCGGAATACATTGACATAGTGCTTGAATATCTGGCAGGAACTCATTTTGAAAAGTATTCGGCAAACGGAAAAATGTTCGATCTGCTTGCTGAAAAATACCCGGAGCTTACGATAAATACTCTGATACCGGCAGAGGACCTTTCAAATACGGTATATGAATTTTTCGGCGGCGATATACATATCAAGCATAAGGATACCTCACAGTTCACCTATCTTGATAAGATAAATGCGTATATACTGACGGGAAGACTGTCATTTGATTATACTGCAGTTCAGATGATACACGTCGAAGAAACGGAAAATACGTACAGAGCAACGGTGCGTTTTTCAAGAAACGGCACGCCGTTTGATAACGATTATTCGGTAATATTCCGAAAGCGTGATGATGACAGAGCTCCGTATATACATTCGGTAAATGTCAGCAATACCGTGCAATGGTAAGTGCAAGCTTTGTTGATCGCGATCGGTACGAAATGCATGTAATAAATGCGAAAGAGAAACAGAAAGAGCAAGAATAAAAGGATAAAGCCTTCTATTCTTGCTCTGTTTTTTCTTATGATATGTACGCTTCATTGACTTGATGTTCAAGCCCGATATGATAAATTTCTCACAAGCAATATTAAGCGAGACGCGCTTGATGCTTGACCGTCAGTTAAGCGTATCACGCTTTATTCAGCTTTTTTCTTGCGGATAAGAAACGCTATTACAAATCCGATCGAGAAAACGATTATACAGCCGCAGATGATACCGATAACAACAAAAGCGGTGTAATTCACTGAATTTTCCGTTTTGTCGGTTGCATCTGTTTCGCTTGCAAATGTATCCGTTGGCGTATTGTCAGTATCGTTGCTTTGCACCGCAGAGGTGTTTTTTGCAAGTGTTTCTGTTGCACTTGAGGTTGAGCTTTCTTCTTCAGGCGGGTCTATCGCAGAACCGAGATTGAAGCGTACGTTATACGAATCTGTATAAAAGTTCTCAGCGTAATTATCAGTGCAGGTTCTATATACCGCACAGTACTGTGTTTCTTCGTCTCCGTTAAGGCGGCAGACGGTTGCCATAAGATATGCACCTTCTTCAATTTCAAAGCCTCTGAGAAGGGGAGCGGTCTTACGCTTTCTTACATATACGGGACGCTCAGGATCGCATATGTAATCCCACGGAATTATGCCCTCTATCGTCCATCCCTTTTCCGTTTCAGTCCAGCGCGCTATGACGTTTTCAGCTTCTATACCGCCCTTTGTGTCCTCGCTCATATTGTGTCTTGTGCAAACTGCAACACCGTCATCTATCGGCCAGAACATAAAGAACATACCCTGCAGGTCATCTTCCTTGGGAATGATCCCGCCGGGGTTAAATGCAACCTCAAAGCAATCGTGCACGCCGTCATAAACAGGATCGTTATCTGTAATGTCCGCATATACATATACGCCGCTTTTGCTCCACATGAAATATGCGTCAACGGGTAAATAATGCTCAATGCTTACCATACCTGCCCACATGCCCGTGTTGTCCTGCCTGAGCTCTACCTTTGCGGCGCTTTCCCATTGCTTTTCATCGTTTTTTCCGTCGATCGTTATTGATGAGTCGTTTATTTTAGGCAGATCGCAATCAATGATCCCATCATCTGATTCATCTGCATATATTGCCACGGGGCAAAGCATAAGGACCGCGGCGAAAAGTGCAAGTATTCTTTTTATCATCGTTAATTTTCCTTTCTCATTAACCGTATAGATGTGATCAGTCTATTTCCAATGAAGCAAGCAAAGACTCGAACTGTTCGCGTTCACCGTCCGGGGCATCGTTGTTGCACGAATATGCATATTCGTAGTAAAGATCTTCGAAAAATCCTGCAATATACGCTCCGTATGATGCCTTCCCGTTGTATTCACAGGTGAATGGAGCGTAAATGTACGCGCCGAACGGTCCGTCAAGCATTTTACCTTGCAAAAACGTAATGTTATCAAGTCTTTCGTCGGAAAGCGCGTAAACGTGTTCCGCATCCACCGAGTTTGCACCCTGAGATGTAAGTCCGCTTGAGGCGTAAGGCGAAAGAGCTTTATTTATCATACGGTAGCTTGATGCATAATAATTCGAATATATGTCTAAATCAGTACAATCTGCATTTGAGTCAAATTCATCCTCGTTCTGCTCTCCGTCAGGCTATGTTGCA
>JAFYMA010000188.1 GCA_017556845.1 Clostridia bacterium
CATCACAAAGAGCAAAACGAGCATACAAGCCATACCGCACTTCAACGCTATCTGATCTGTACCCATACCCTTGAATATTGCGATCGACGCGAGAATATCCGCCTTATCCGATGCAATATCGGACACAGCCCCCGCTATCCACGGTCCGACCGAGCAGCCGACGTCGCCCATTACCGAAAGCAGAGCGAACATTCCCGCAGAGCCCGACGGATGCTCCTGCCCTGTGTATGCGACCGTTCCCGGCCACATCAGCGACACGGAAACACCGCACAGTCCGCAGGCAAAAAGCGACACGTACGGGTTATTTACAAAGCAAATAAGGCTGTATGAAACGATGCCCAGAAGCGATGAAAAGAACAGCACTCTTTTAAGATCGAGCCTTTCACCGAAAATGCCGTAAAGCGTTCTGCAAAGAGCCATACATAAGGCAAATGAGCAAAGACCGAGAATATCGCCTGCCGTTTTGGACAGACACAAGCCCTTTTCGGCAAAAAACGACACCCATTGAGCCATCGTCTGCTCAGCGGCACCCGAGCATACCATCACCGCCATTGCCGCTATAAACGTCCTCGTGCATAAAAGCCTTCCTATCGGAAGCGCCTTTTCGGACGGCGTAAGAGTCGGAAGCGGAGCTTTTATGAATATGACGAGCGCACAAAGCGGAACGGCTGACCAGGCAAACGGCAAAATAAAACCGCTTTGCGAAAAAAACCGAAGCGCCAGCGTTGACAAAAGGCACACTAAAACGTGCCCCCAGCAGTAAAACGAGTGCAAAAGCGGAATTTCCACCTTCGTGTTAGTATCGGGCATTTCCGACACGACGGGATTTAAAAGCACCTCAATAAGACCGCCGCCTATCGAATATATGACGACCGCAAGAATAAGAGCAGCATAATCGGGCATAAATTCGGGAAACAGCGAAAGCCCCCACAGACCGGCTATCGAAAACGATTGCGCGGCGATAAGCTGACAGCGAAGCGGAAGAATATTAACGAGCTTTACGAACAGAACGTCAACGCATATCTGAACGCAGAAATTTATAAGTATCAGCCGTCCGAGCTGCTCGTAGGAAAGTCCGAGCTTATCCTGAAAGGATACGAACATAAGCGGCGCTAAATTTATTACTATCGCCTGCGTGAAAAAGCCGAGATAACAGCCTATCTTCGTGGTTTTATAGCTTTTTACCGTACTCATTTACAAGATACTCCATAGCCATGCAGTAGCCGTCAAGTCCGTATCCCGCTATCGTTTTTACGCAGGCGCACGATGTAAACGAGTGACGGCGGAACTCCTCACGGCTGTTGATGTCCGATATATGCACCTCGACCGTCGGAATACCGACCGCCTTTAAAGCGTCGGGTATTGCCACGCTCGTATGCGTGTACGCGGCGGGATTTATGACTATTCCGTCAAAAACGCCGTATGATGACTGTATCTTATCAACTATATCACCCTCGTGGTTCGACTGATATTCGCACACGTCAACGCCGAGAAGTGACGCCTTGACGCCTATCATTTCAATAAGATACGAATACGACTGCTTACCGTATATTTCAGGTTCTCTTACGCCGAGCATATTTATGTTCGGCCCGTTAATGACAAGTATCTTCATTTCAACACCTCAATTTTGCCGCAGGGGTGTTATCCCCTGCGGCTCTTGCTTTACTTTATTACCTTGTTTGCGTTTTCGCTGACTGCTCTTTCTATAAATTCGTCAAGCATCATAGCACCGATGTCGCCGAACCCTCTTTCACGGACGGAAACTGTGCCGGACTGCATTTCCTTTTCACCGATAATGAGCATATAAGGCGCTTTTTCAAGCTGTGCGGCACGTATCTTGTAGCCGATCTTCTCGTTGCGCTTATCGACGGTCACACGCAAGCCCGCACGGCGCATTTTTGCTGCTGCCTGCTCTGCGTATTCCACCTGATCGTCGCCTATCGGCATAAGTCTTATCTGCTCGGGCGACAGCCACAGAGGAAGCGCGCCTGCATACTTTTCAAGCAGGTACGCTATCGTTCTTTCATAGCAGCCGAGCGACGTTCTGTGAATGATATACGGGAACTGCTGCTGACCGTTTGAATCGGTATACGTCATGTTGAACTGACGGGCGAGCATAAGGTCTACCTGTATGGTAACGACGGTATCCTCTTTTCCGTGTACGTTGCGCATCTGAACGTCGAGCTTCGGGCCGTAGAACGCCGCCTCGCCGACAGATTCCGTAAATTCAAGTCCGATATTGTTCAGAATATCTCTCATAAGGCCCTCTGCCATATCCCATTCCTCAGGCGTGCCTATGTACTTTTCCTTATCGTCAGGATCCCACTTTGAAAGGCGGTATGACAGATCGCCAATAAGACCTACGTCGGTCATTACCTCCTGCAAGAGCTTAACGCAGCCGCGGAATTCCTCCTCAAGCTGATCGGGACGGAGAATAAGGTGTCCTTCGGAGATAGTGAACTGACGCACGCGGATAAGACCGTGCATTTCGCCCGATTCCTCGTTTCTGAAAAGCGTTGACGTCTCGCCGTATCTTATAGGCAGATCCTTGTACGAATGCTTTTCTGCAAGGTATACCTGATACTGGAACGGGCAAGTCATAGGACGCATTGCAAGAACCTCGCCCTCTGCCTGAGGATCGCCCAGAACGAACATTCCGTCAAGATAGTGATCCCAGTGGCCCGATATCTTGTAAAGGTCGGACTTTGCCATAAGAGGCGTGCGTGTCATAACGTAGCCGTATTCGTTTTCCTCCTTGTCCTGAACGTAGCGGTTCAGTATCTGGAACAGCTTTGCGCCCTTGGGCATAAGGCAGGGCAGACCCTGACCTATGTATTCGCTCGTGGTGAAATATCCAAGCTCTCTGCCTATCTTGTTGTGGTCGCGCTTTTTAGCCTCCTCAACTGCCGTAAGGTAGTCGGCAAGCTCCTGCTTTGAGGGGAACGCAACGCCGTTTATACGCTGAAGCATCTTCTTTGAGCTGTCGTTATCGTGATACGCGCCCGTGCACTGAATGAGCTTTACAGCCTTGACAGCACCCGTTGAGAAAAGATGCGGGCCTGTGCACATATCGGTAAATTCGCCCTGACGGTAGAATGAAAGCACGGCATTTTCGGGCAGCGACTGTATCTTTTCGATCTTGTACGGCTGCTCTGCCATAAATTCAAGGGCTTCCTGTCTTGAAAGCACGAAACGCTCTAACTTGAGGTTTTCCTTGATTATCTTGTTCATTTCCGCTTCGATCTGCTTGAGTATGTCGGGCGTGAACGATACGTCGCAGTCAATATCGTAGAAAAATCCGTTTTCCGTTGACGGTCCCTTGTCGAGCTTCGCCTGAGGATAAAGCCTTAAAACAGCCTGAGCAAGAATGTGAGAGGCTGTGTGGCGGAATATCAGCTTGCCGGCGTGATCGTTGAACGTGAGAAGAGCAACCTCGCAGTCGCCGTCAAGCACCTGCGTAAGCTCGGCAGGCTCGCCGTTTACCGTAGCTGCAATAACGCTCTTGTCGATAAGACCCTGAGATTTCGCCGCATCGTACACCGTAACGGGTGCATCAG
>JAFYMA010000189.1 GCA_017556845.1 Clostridia bacterium
CTCGTTGCACACTATATAGTTGCGGATGATAGATATATTAAGCTTGATTCAGAGTCAAAAACGTCAGAAAACCCATCGCTGAGTACGTTCAAATAAATGAAAAAACTTAAATCATTCAATCTTTTGTAATATTTTAACAATGCATAATTGTATTGTAAAGGGTATAATGAAAATAAGAAAACTTTATTTTAGTTAGAGGTGTGTATGCAAACTTTTTTAACAAGTGAAATTCCCGCATTCAGCGGAAATGACTGGCTTGTGTGTCTTTTGGGCATCGGCACTGTATTTGTAGGTCTTATAGGCGTTATAATTGCGTGTGCCGTTTTGGGCGCAATTTGCAAAGGACTCGGAAAAAAGACGAAGACTGAAGACGTGAAAAAAGCAAAGATCGCTCCATCACCTGAAGTCGTGTCTGATGAGCAGATCCCTGATAAAGAGCAGTTCGTTGCGGCAGTATCTGCGGCATTGGCTGAGTATATGGGCGAGGATGTAAATTCATTCCGCATAGTTTCTATCAAAAAAATATAAGGAGATAAACAAAATGAGATATTTTAAGGTAAACGTAAACGGAACACTGTACGAAATACAGCTTCAGGAGGTAAGTGCGGACGAAATAAAGAATTCTCCCGCACAGCCTGCTAAGGAGGCTCCCGCAAAGGCACCTGCCGCACCTGCATCAAATGGCGAGGGCGAGCAGATCAAATGCCCCATGGCAGGAACGATAACGACAGTAAACGTGCAGGCAGGATCAAGCGTTAAAAGAGGCGACGTGCTTATGATTTTAGAGGCTATGAAAATGGAAAACGAAATATGCGCTCCCCGTGACGGAAAAATAACGTCTGTAAGTGCAGCGTCGGGTGCAACCGTTGCCTCCGGCGACGTTCTTTGCACGATAGCATAAGGAGAACGAACGATGATTGAAAGTATAGTGGAGTTTGCCAAGACTACAGGCTTTGCTATGATAGGCGACGATCCGAGAGTGCTGATAATGTATGCCATAGCGGCACTTTTGATTTATCTCGCTATTGTGAAAAATTTCGAGCCGTTGTTGCTTTTGCCTATTTCATTCGGTATGCTGCTCACAAATCTTCCCGGCGCGGAAATGTTCCATTCGGAAATATTTATAAACGAATCGGCGCATATCAACTGGGATGCACTGATGGGCAACGTGGAGGCGATAAGCCCGGGCTTGCTTGATTATTTGTATCTTGGCGTTAAATTGGGAATTTTCCCGTGTCTTATATTTATCGGTGTCGGCGCAATGACGGACTTTGCTCCTCTTATTGCAAACCCCAAGTCGCTTTTGCTCGGTGCGGCGGCACAGATAGGTATATTTATTACGTATATAGCAGCACGCTTTTCGGGAATATTCACTCCCGAGCAGGCAGGCTCTATCGGCATCATCGGCGGTGCAGACGGACCTACCGCAATCTACACGGCAACTAAAATGGCACCTGATCTTCTCGGATCTATTGCAATCGCCGCATATTGCTATATGGCGCTCGTTCCGTTCATTCAGCCTCCGATAATGAAGCTGTTGACGACGAAAAAAGAGCGTATGATAGAAATGAAGCAGCTCCGTCCCGTATCAAAGGCGGAAAAGATCATATTCCCTATCGTTATTACGGTGTTCGTTGCACTGCTCGTTCCTTCTGCGGCTGCTCTTATCGGCTCGCTTATGCTCGGTAATCTGCTCAGAGAATGCGGAGTTACGGAAAGACTCAGCAAGACTGTTCAAAACGAGCTTATGAATATAGTTACGGTATTTTTGGGCGTATGCGTAGGCGCTACGGCTACTGCCGAGGCATTCCTGGATCTGAGAACATTGGCAATATTGGTAATGGGTATTATTGCATTTGCTCTCGGTACGGCGGGCGGTGTTCTTTTGGCAAAGTTTATGAACCTGTTCTCCAAGAACAAGATAAATCCTCTTATCGGCTCGGCGGGCGTTTCAGCCGTTCCTATGGCGGCACGTGTTTCGCAGAAGGTAGGACAAAAGGAAAATCCTTCAAACTTTTTGCTTATGCACGCTATGGGCCCCAACGTTGCAGGCGTTATAGGCTCTGCAATAGCGGCAGGCGTACTTTTGCAGATCCCCAATATATTTTAAATGATCTTAATTTGAATTGTAAGTCGCTATGCGGCTGAATGGAGATTAAATATGGTAACAAAACCTTTGAAAATAACTGATACTATCCTGCGTGACGCACACCAATCACAAGCGGCTACGCGTATGAGGATAGAGGATATGCTTCCTGCGTGCGAAATACTTGATAAGGTCGGCTTTTTCTCCCTTGAATGCTGGGGAGGGGCGACGTTTGATTCCTGCATGAGATTTCTTAACGAGGATCCGTGGGAAAGATTACGCACGCTTCGATCCGCACTTCCGAACACAAAGCTGCAGATGCTTCTCCGCGGTCAGAACCTTCTTGGATATAAGCATTATGCAGACGATACGGTAGAGCAGTTCGTTAAAAAGTCTATCGAAAACGGTATCGATATAATCAGAATATTCGACGCTTTGAATGATCCGAGAAACGTTGATTCTGCTATTAAATTCACAAAGCAGTACGGCGGTACGGTAGAGGCGGCGATAAGCTATACCGTCAGCCCCGTGCACGATCATCAGTATTTTATCGACCTTGCGTGCAGACTTGAAGAGGCAGGGGCGGATATTATATGTATCAAGGATATGGCAAACCTTTTGCTTCCTTACGATGCTTTTTCACTCGTCAAGGCGCTTAAGGAAAAGGTATCGGCGCCCATCCATCTGCATACGCATAATACGTCCGGTACGGGCGATATGACGTATCTTATGGCAACGCTTGCAGGCGTTGATATAGTTGATACGGCACTGTCACCGCTTGCGAACGGCACGTCACAGCCCGCAACGGAATCACTCGTTGCAACGCTGAAGGATACAGAGCGTGATACCGGACTCGATCTTGAATTGCTCAGCCGTGCGGCATCTCATTTCAGAACGGTAGCATCGAAATTAAAGGAGCAGGGAAGTCTTGATCCGAAGGTGCTGAACGTAGATACGAATACGCTTCTTTATCAGGTTCCCGGAGGTATGCTGTCCAATCTTATTTCACAGCTTAAGCAGGCAGGTGCAGAGGATAAATATTACGAGGTTCTTGCTGAAATACCGAGAGTAAGAGAGGATTTCGGATATCCTCCGCTCGTAACTCCCACGAGCCAGATCGTAGGCTCACAGGCGGTTTTGAACGTGCTTTCCGGTGAAAGATATAAGGTGTTCACAAAGGAATCCAAGGGACTTTTGAAGGGCGAATACGGTAAGCTTCCCGGTAAGGTAAACGAATCCGTCCGCAAAAAAGCCATAGGCGACGAGGCGCTTATAACGTGCCGTCCGGCAGACCTCATTCCTCCCGAGCTTGAAAAGTATACCAGGGAGCTCGGCGAAAGAGCAAAATGTGAGGAAGACGTTCTGTCTTACGCACTTTTCCCGAAGGTAGCCGAAGCGTTCTTTGCAAAAAGAGAGCAGGCAAAGCCGAAAAATGAGGACGTAGTAAGACATATATTCGTGCAGGATATATCGTAAGATAATATATACGGCCCTTTCGCATCGAAAGGGTCGTATTTTTGTGTACTCTTGAAGTAATAACGTCATTTACTCGTTTGTATTTTCAAAAAAACTTCGTTTTTGAAAAATAAATTTAAAAAAAATCGAAAAACTACTTGATTTTTTTCAGAATGTATGATATACTATGCAAGTATTCAACCAATACGGAGAAGTCGCCTAGTTGGTCGAGGGCGCACGACTGGAAATCGTGTAACCGGTCAAACGGTTCCAGAGTTCGAATCTCTGCTTCTCCGCCAAATTGGGATTGCTTGCTGTTGTCTATCAATGGCAAGCAATTTCCTTAAGACGACTACCTCACATCACAGCCTTTGTGATCTGCATTGCCCTTTGAGGACAGCCCCGGTAATAAGCCACGGCA
>JAFYMA010000190.1 GCA_017556845.1 Clostridia bacterium
GCATAAGCATACCGTCAAGCGTTGAATACGTAGCATCGTATGCATTTGCATCGTGCACAGCTCTTGAGCAGATCGTTTTTGCAAACGGAACGATGCCCGTGAGTATTGATATAACATCTGATACCGACATTACGCTGAAAAAGCTCGTATTACCCGTAAATATCGAAATCATAGCTTGCCAAGATCCTACGTTCGTCGAAAAGGTCGTATATAACGGCACCGTTTCACAATGGAAGGCTGTGATCGACAAGGGAAACGGCAAAAATATCACTTTTACGTCTGTTGAATGTACAGACGGAATATGGAGCAAATAATAAAATTCAAATATGCCCGAAAAACGTCGGGCATATTTTTATTGTATAACGAAAACCACCCGCTGAGCGGGTGGTTCCAAAGAGGCTTTTGCCGTTGAACAAAAAAACCTCCGATGATATAATACAAGCAGGTCTAGCCAACCGCAAGTAAGAAATCAAAGGAG
Source organism: Clostridia bacterium (assembly GCA_017556845.1). Taxonomy (GTDB): domain Bacteria; phylum Bacillota; class Clostridia; order Oscillospirales; family CAG-272; genus RGIG7213. The sequence continues at coordinate 479 of JAFYMA010000190.1, forward strand.
GATGTCAAAATGAAGATTGACACAAGTAGCAGTATAGCACATACAACATGGAATTGCAAGTATCACATAGTATTTGCGCCGAAGTACCGCCGACAGGTGATATACGGAAAGATAAAGGGAGATATAGGACAGATAATAAGAAAATTGTGTGAGTGGAAGGGGGTAGAAATAATAGAAGCAGAAGCGTGCCCCGACCACATCCATATGTTAGTATCAATACCGCCCAAGATAAGTGTATCAAGCTTTATGGGGTATCTGAAAGGAAAGAGTAGCCTAATGATATTCGATAAACACGCAAATATGAAGTACAGATACGGAAATCGTGAATTTTGGTGTAGAGGATACTATGTAGATACAATAGGAAAGAACAAAAAGGCAATAGCCGAGTACATACGAAATCAGTTACAAGAAGATTTGGCGTATGAACAAATGAGTATAAAGGAACTGGTGGACCCGTTTACGGGTGAGCCGGTAAAAAAGAGCAAAAGATAAGCCAACCGCTTTAGCGGTAGCTTGAGACCGCTTGCGGTTGGCAGATCTTTCGGTGGGCTTTCAGCCCCGCCAGTAACATGCCCTTATAGGGCTGAGCAAGCCACCGGCTTAGCCGGTGGTTATGACTCTCTTTCATCTGGTTATATTAAAAATCCCGCTTTTGATTATTTACATATCACCAAAAGAGTGTATAATGGTATCATAAAACTAACGGAAGGTGAATAATATGTCATACAAAAAGATACTTACGGTACAGGATATTTCCTGCGTGGGACAATGCTCCCTTACAGTTGCACTGCCGATCATATCCGCGTGCGGTATTGAAACGTGCGTGCTTCCCTCTGCGGTTCTTTCAACTCACACTGCGGGCTTTTCCGGCTACACGTTCACAGATCTTACCGAGGATATGCCGAAAATAAACGCACATTGGATAAAGGAAGGCATAAAATTCGATGCAATATACACAGGCTATCTCGGCTCAGCCAAGCAGATAGAATACGTGCGTGCGCTGTTTGATACGGTATGCAACGGATACAAAATAGTCGATCCCGCAATGGCGGATAACGGAAAGCTCTACCCCGGATTTGATAATGATTTTGTAAAAGAAATGCGTGTTCTGTGTGCATCTGCCGACTATCTTGTGCCGAATATAACAGAGGCTTGTATGCTTACGGGAACGGAATACAAGACGGAATATGACAGAGAATATATTGATACGATCTTATCTTCTTTGGCATCGCTCGGATGCAAAAACATCATCCTTACAGGTGTAAGCTATGAAAAGGGCAAAACGGGCGTCGTTGTTTTTGAAAACGGACAGTACAGCTATTATCAGCACGATTTTCTTCCCAACAGCTGTCACGGAACGGGAGATATTTACGCGTCCGCCTTCACGGGTGCATTGGTAAACGGCAAATGTGCATACGAAAGTGCAAAAATCGCCGCAGATTACACCGTTGAATGCATTAAAGCGACCGCAGAAGAAGAAAACCATTGGTACGGTGCGAAATTTGAACCCGTTCTTTACAAGCTCATCGAAATGTTGAAATAAGTCATTTATTATGAGGAAAATACATATAGCCATCGACCTTCAGAACGATTTTATATCAGGCTCACTCGGAACGAATGAAGCATTAAAAATAGTACCGAATGCCGCAAAAAAGATATTATCTCACAAGGGTGATATTATAGCAACATTCGATACGCATTTTGAAGATTATTCCGACACGCTTGAGGGAAAAAATCTCCCTGTTATCCATTGCGTGCGTTCTTCTCACGGCTGGAATTTAAATTCAGAAATAGAAAACGCACTTATCTCTCACGGCAATTACACAACATGTGAAAAGATCTCATTCGGCTCTCTCGATCTGCCGTCGCTTGTTAAAAAAACGGCAGGCGAAGAGGAATTTGAAATAGAACTGATCGGGCTTTGCACCGATATATGCGTTGTATCAAACGCACTTATACTCAAAGGTGCATTTCCCGAGGTAAATATCACAGTTGACGCTTCCTGCTGTGCAGGCGTAAGCACTGAAACGCACAACGCCGCATTGCAGACAATGAAAATGTGCCAGATAAACGTAATAAATGAAAAGAACTAAGTTACAAGACAGAAGCTTACCCGACTATACGAGGGGCGAGGAAATATTCAATATGGCATCACACGCCGCAGGCGGCGGTATCGGTATTGCCATACTCGTTTTATGCATCGTTTATTCCGCTTTGAACAGCGATGCGTGGGCAGTTGTATCGAGTGCCATATACGGCGGAACTATGGTATTGCTTTATACGATATCAGCCGTTTACCACGGTCTTCATCCGAATATGGGCAAAAAGGTCATGCAGGTGCTGGACCACTGTGCGATCTATTATCTTATAGCCGGCACTTATACACCTATTTTGTTCTGCTCAATACGCACAGTCAGTGCCGTATGGGCTTGGGTCTTATTCGGAGTAGTATGGGGCTGTGCGTGCGTTGCAACCGTTTTCACCGCAATAGATCTGAAAAAATACGCTATACTTTCAATGATATGCTATATGAGCATGGGCTGGTGTATAGTTTTTGCCGCAAGGATCGCATTTGAAGCTATTCCGATAGGCGGAATACTATTCATTCTCATCGGAGGTATAGTTTACACGATAGGCGCGGTGCTGTACGGTATCGGAAGTAAAGTACGGTATATACATTCCGTATTTCATCTGTTCGTGGTTGCGGGAAGTATACTGCAGTTTTTCGGAATAATATTCTACGTATTATAAACACTTTATCGTTCGGTCCGTTTTACACGGGCCGATCTTTTTTTTAAAAAAAATCTCAAAAAAATGAACCTGACTGATCCTTCGATTGTATATATGTATGGGAGGTGCGGAAGTGACGGACAATTACATACAACTATACGGCAGACAGCTTTGGGGATTGTGTCTTACACTGTGCCGCAACACCTGCGATGCAGAGGATCTGTATCAGGAAATGTGGTTCAGATTTTATAAGAACATAAAACGCCTTGATAAATCGGGCGAGCCTTTGCCGTATCTTACGAAAATTTGCGTAAACATTTATAGAAATATGAAAAAAAGGGATTTAAAAAATCCCGTATTCGATAACTTTTCATCATCAGAGGAAAAGGATATGGCTCTGTCATCAGTGCCATCGGAAGAAAAGGAAGATCATTCAGAGTTACACTGTGCCATTGATGCCTTACCGCAAAGACTCAGAATATGCGTTATACTTTTTTATTTTGAGGATATGGACGTTCAGCAAACGTCAAAAGTGCTGAATATCCCCGCAGGAACGGTAAAATCGAGATTGAACAAAGCAAGAAAGCTGTTGAAGGAGATGCTGAAAAATGAAACAGATATATGATTTTGACAAAGGTCCTCCGCCGTATGTAAGCAGGGACGAAATACAAAAAAAGCTTGATGAGCGTTATATGCGTATTATTATATCGACGGTATTTATCGGAGCTATTCTTATGCAGACCGCCATATCACTGCTTGCATATTTCGCATATGAAAGTCTGCCTTATTTCACTTACTGCTGTATAATATTTTCGCTTTGCTCATTTCTCGGCGCTATTGCCGTTATAACTACTTTCACAAAAACAAGGAGTAATAAACCGATATGACATCAGTTTCAATTTTTATGTTTTTGGCATTGATATTCGCCGTTGCGATAACGGCTCTCAATGCGATCATTTGCGTTCTTGTATACAAGGATGCAAAAAGAAGGAATATGAACGGGGCGCTTTGGGTGCTGATAACGCTGATAGTACCTATGTTCGTCGGTCTTGTAATATATTTCATCGTCAGAAAGGATTTATCTGACCTAAAATGCGCAAACTGCTCAGAGCCTGTAAAGGAGATATACACCGCCTGCCCCGGTTGCGGCACAAGACTTAAGGCAATATGCCCGAAATGCTCAAGCCCGCTCAAAGCAGAATGGCGTGTATGTCCGATATGTGCAACGCCCGTTGACAGTACGCAAAACGTGATTTCCCCTATAAAAGAATCAACGAGCAACAGAGCTGTTTGGGTAATACTTATTTCCGTAATACTTATTCCCTGCCTTTTGATCCTGGCGGTTCTGTCATTTTCGCTTTTCCGCAAGGAAGAAGGTGACTTTTCGTGTGGCATTGAGGTCGTATCGAAAAACGAATGCACAGTCAGATTGACAGATGAAGCACAAAACTGGCTAAATGACGCATCATCGGGTGAATACAAGGAAAATACAGCACGTATCCTTCAACACATATCATCAGCAGATACGGAAAAATACGAATACCACGTTGAATACGTCCTATATATTCCCGATATGAACAATGCAGACGTCATAATAAAAGACGCAAACAACGCTACCGTTTATTACGATTACACGGTAACGGGTGACATTTTCATAATGGATTTTGACGGCAGCTATATGCCAGAGCTTGAAATATCAATA
>JAFYMA010000191.1 GCA_017556845.1 Clostridia bacterium
AATCTGCTTTGTGCGCCTTGCTTTGCTGCGATCGGTGCTATCAAGCGCGAGATGGGAAGCGCAAAGTGGACTGCAGGAACCGTTGCTTACATGTGTGGATTTGCCTATGTGATCTCAATGATAGTATATCAGCTTGCCGGCCTCTTTACCGGCGAAGCCGATTTCGGAATCCTCACCGTCCTTTCCGTACTTGTTCTTGCAGGACTTTTGTTCCTCATTTTCAGAAAGGGATACAAATATTCCGCAAAGGATAAGGTCAAAAAGTAAAATATAAGGAGTTTTTATGGGAGATATCATCGTTTTAGTTGCATTGGGATGCGCCGTTGCCGCGGTGATCTTCTCAATAATAAAAAAACGTAAAAAAACGGGTGGATCATGCGGGTGCGGATGCAGTAGCTGTGCCCATCACGCATACTGCCACGGCAATAATAAGACTTTTACAGAATAAAGCCTTTAAGTTCCTTTTTCGGGGAGTCGGGATAAATACTCGGCTTCCCGAACTTTTTTCTTTACAAAACTTAAAAAATATTGTACAATACTGATAGTATTACTTTATTTAATATTTTAAGAAACGGTATGACCAGATGAAATATTTAATCAACAAATCATCCGCTAAGTCAGCGTATATGCAATTATACGAGCTGATTCGTAGAGATATAGTTAATCGTGTTTATCCGTACGGAGCAAAGTTGCCTTCAAAGCGTTTGCTTGCTGACGAAGCCGAAATAAGCGTCATAACTGTCGAACATGCCTATAGTATACTTTGTGACGAAGGATACGCAGAATCACGTCAGAGAAGCGGATTTTACGTGATATACAAGGAAGGTGAGTTTCACTCTGCGCCGGAAACAGCACAGACCTTTTCCGTTGTGACAAAGCATCAGCACAATACAAAAACCGATTTTCCTTTTTCGGTTCTTGCCAGAACGATGCGTAAGGTACTGCTTGATTACAATGAAAAGATCCTTGTTAAATCTCCGAATCACGGTTGTGCCGAGCTTCGCTTTGCCATCTGCGCATATCTTATACGCAGTAACGGTATTTCAGTTGCTCCCGAGCAAATAATAATCGGATCCGGTGCGGAATATCTTTACAGCTTGATAGTACAACTGCTCGGCAAGTATCGTATTTACGCTCTGGAATCACCTTCATACGAAAAAATTCGCAGAGTATATCAGGCAAACGGGGTAGAGTACGAGCTGCTTAAGCTTGGCGGCGACGGAATACGTACCGCAGAGCTTGAATCAAGTAATGCAAGCGTGCTTCATATTACTCCCTTTAACAGTTATCCCAGCGGAATAACGGCAACGGCCTCGAAGCGTAGGGAATACATTCGATGGGCCAAGGAGCGTAACGGTTATATAATAGAAGATAACTATGATTCTGAGTTCACTGTATCGACAAAAAATGAGGATCCTGTTTTTTCAATATCCGAAAACGTAATATATTTGAACACATTTTCAAAAACGATTGCCCCGTCGGTGCGTGTAGGGTATATGGTTCTTCCCGAACATTTACTTTCTGTATTTGAATCAAAGCTCGGTTTTTACTCTTGTACGGTTCCAGTATTTGAACAGTACGTTCTTGCCGAATTAATAAACAACGGTGATTTTGAAAGACATATTAATCGAGTAAGGCGTGCAAGACGAAAAGGGGAAAAATAAATTCGGTGTTTGTAACCGTATAATAAAAAGCAATCCGAAAAAGAGTTACTCTTTTTCGGATTGCTTTTTTGTTGATATATTTGCTTTGTACTTAAATGTTTTTCTAATACTAAGTTACAGTATTTTTAGTTTAACCGAGTTTTTCGTAGACCTCTTTAAGTCTGTGCGGATAGTCGGTCATTATTCCGTCGGCTCCGATCTCGATAAGCATCTCCATTTCGTCGACGTCGTTGATCGTCCAGTAATGGACGGCAAGGTTGTGCTTGTGCGCGAGCTTTACAAGGCTCTTCGTTGCAAGATTCAGCCCCTTTTGTTCGGTAGGAAGCTGGAATACGCACATTCCGTCATTAAAGAATACGTCAAGCTTTAAAAGCTGAAGAATAAAGAATTTGGTAGCTCCGTCGGTCGCGGGTGAATACATAAATGTTTCGGGGACCTCGCCGGCGGCCTGCATTCTCTTGTATTCTTCGTAAATATCATCGTGGAAGCTTGCAAGAACGACGCGGTCAAATGCATTATGCTCCTCAAGCAGACGGATGATCTCGTCAAGCGCTTTGAATCCAAGCTCTCCCTTCTGCTTGATCTCAACGTTGATTCGGTTGTCAGGGAAGGAAACGATCAGCTCCTCAAGAGTGGTTGCAAGGAATACCTTTTCGTCGCGCGGTTCGATTCCATCGGGATATTCAACGTCGGTCGGGAATTTCTCAACTCCGTTTTCGTCCTTGAAGTGCTCACGATCGCCCGAAAGACAGTCGTTGTCGTCTGTGGGATTGGTGTAACCGAAGTCTACCTTCTGATCTATAAGATCGCTGTAATTCCAATCGGCGATCGCACCGGTAACGTTCGTTTTGCGGTCAAGTGTGGTGTCGTGCGAAAGAATGACAACGCCGTCCTTTGTAATGCTGACGTCGGTTTCCATCATTACGTTCTTGTCAACGCTGTAAGCGTTATAGAAAGCCTCAAGCGTATTGTCGGGGAATTCCTTGTTACCGCCGCCGTGAGCGATAAGAATAGGCAGACCCCCGTCCTTAAGCATGGGGTTTTCAAGCTTAAAGTTCTGAGGACGGGGAAGGAATACAATTACAGCGTAAACGATAACGATAGCTAAAATGATGACACCCGTAATTTTTAGTTTTTTCTTTGTTTTTGCTTTCATTTTTTATCCTTTCAGTATCTATGTTAATTAAAAATTACATATAACATTCCGAAAGCCATTGCGGCAGGGAATATTAAATAATATATTGGTTGAACTAATGAAGAATCTATCGTGAAATATGTACGAAATCCGTTTTTCTTGAACCCCCAATACCCTAAAAGTATAAACGGCTTACCGTAGCTTCTTTTATTATATTCCGTTATATTGATAAATGTCGTAACTGCGAAAACGATATAAACTGAAATGTACAGAATTGCCGTAAATATTCGGAGCTCGTTAATCCATCCGATTATCAAAAAAATTAGAAACGTTAACGGATAAAAAACTGTTATAAGTTTATTTAAATGATATAGTATACCGATATCGTATTTGTGATGAAGAGATTCGTACCACCAGAAATTCTTCATACC
>JAFYMA010000192.1 GCA_017556845.1 Clostridia bacterium
CTTCGTTATGGCTGATATTCCCGGTATAATCGAGGGTGCATCAGAGGGCGCCGGACTCGGACACGCATTTTTGCGCCACGTTGACAGATGCCGTATGCTCGTGCACGTCGTCGATGCATCGCAGTGTGAGGGCAGAGACGTTATCGACGATATAAAGCTCATAAATTACGAATTGAAAAAGTACAGCGAGGAGCTTGCATCACGTCCTCAGATAATCGCCGCAAACAAAAGCGATATGATAGATTTTAATGCGGAATATATCAAGGAATTTGAGCAGTTCGTCAGCGATATGGGATACGGCCTTATATACGTTTCGGCAGTTACCGGAAAGGGACTTGACGAGCTTGTAAGACAAACGTCATCAATGCTTGAGCAGCTTCCTCCCTTAACGATATACGACCCTGAAATATCCGAGGAGGAGATAATAGCAGACGATGACGATAAGACGATAAGCGTAAGATACGAGGACGGCGTTTATTTTGTTGAGGGCAAATGGCTGTATAAGCTCATGGGCAGGATCAATTTTGACGATAGAGAATCAATGGCATATTTTGATAAAATGCTTCGCAAATACGGCATTTTCGATCAGATGGAGGCAAACGGAATAAAGGACGGAGATACTGTAAATCTTTACGATTTTGAATTCGATTACGTAAAATAAATAAAAATGGAGCTAAAACAATGAAATTTGTAAAAGCGATAAGCTTAGTTATGGTGCTGTCGATCCTCACGTTCGCGGTGGCGATATGCGTATCGGGCGACGTCAGCGTGCAATCGTTTGCGAAGGGAACTATCAAGGATGACGCTTACATTACAGAAATATTCAGCTATGATTTCGTTTCATCAGATCTTGAAAGACTTAAAAATGACAGTATGATCTCCTTCCAGCTCGGTGAAAACGTTCAGAAGAGTACGTACGGTCTGTACGTTCCGAAAAGCGGATGGGATTCGGTCGGTATAAATTACCATACGAATACGAACGGCTATACCTTCAGCTCCTTTTTACGTCACGGTGATATTGATTCAAGCGCGGGAAATCAGGCGGTAATGGTCGGTGTAAGATGCAACGGTACTCTTCATCTTTATATCGACACGGGTATCTGGGCTCTTTGCTATGATGATGAGATCACGTTTTACTGCGACGGCGTAAACACGAATATCAAGTTTGATTCATTGCCCGCCTCGTTTAAAAACGGTGCTACTCTGACAGTTAAGGATAAGGGCGGAAACGGCGATATTGAATATTACATATCGTCATCGTCACTTGAACAAACGTATATAGGCAGACTTGCAATAGCCGGTGCTTCGATAAATGCATACGACGAAAGCGGCGCTTATGTTGCAAGCTACAATCATAGAGAGTTCATAAGAGACGGCGGCTATTGCAGAATAATGTCCCACTATGCCGAAGGATATATAGGCAATATGACGCTTGAGGTCCGGCAAGCTTCGTCGTTCTATAAAAACAAGCCTATAATAGCCGTAGCAAAAAATAAAAAATACTGCTTTGCCGATCTTGTCAAATATGATCTTAACAAGCAGCAGAACGCACCGTGCTTTGAGTATACGGGCGGATATTATATTTCTGCATCTGTTCTTGCACAGATGGTCGGCATGGAATATTCAGAGGATGCCAAAGGACTCAAATTCGCATACGGCTCAAGCGTAATTGAGTATTTCTTCGGCAAGGATAAGGCAGATCTTCTTGGAAATGAAGTAGATGCGAATATGCCGATAAAGTACAAGGACACGTACTTTATATGTGCTGATGAATTTGCATCGTTCATAGGATATAAGACGATCAAGGACGGAAGCGGTATTATGATAATACACTCGCCCGAAAGTGACGCATCCTCATCGCTTCAGTTATATAAAGAAAGATTTGCTTTATACGATCAGGTCGTATTCAATTACAGCGACGTTTCCTGCGATCAGACGGGAGTTGGCAAGTATAAGCAGTGCCCGCAGGATGAAAGACTCGTCGGCGTTGCGTATACGACGTGGTTAAGACCTAATTCATCGTGGGGCGATGGACATACCTGGGATATGCCTCTCATAGGCCCTTATGCGTCAGACAACAGAAACGCAATAAGACAGCACGCTATCTGGCTTGCAGATGCGGGAGTTGATTTTATCGTGGTAGACTGGTCAAACAACGTCGGATATGATCCGAAAACCATGTACCGTGAGGATTTTGCAATGATCGAAAACGCAACTTATGCGGTATTCGAGGTCTTTGCAACCGTTGAAAATGCTCCTAAGATATGCATTATGACAGGCCCGGGACACGTTGGTACAGGTACGTTTACCGACGGTCAGATGGCACGCAAAAATAATCAGATATACAATGAATTTATAGCAAACAGCGCCTATAACGATATGTATTTCTATTACGAGGGAAAGCCGCTTTTGCTTTGCTATGCGGCAACGCCGTCGTTTATAAAAAACAATACCGCACCGTATACCGACAGCCGCTTTACAGAACGCTGGGTAACGGGATTTATAGGTCAGCAGTCCGGACTTTATAACACGAAAACATACCTTTCTTACCTGCACTGGAGCTGGGAGGAGCGTGTAAAGCAGACGTACACCGTATATAACAATATTCCCGAATGTATGACTGTCGTTGCAGCGTACAGAGGACAGAGCTCACCCGGCAGCAGCGGATATATTGCACCGGGCGGCAGAAATAACGGTC
>JAFYMA010000193.1 GCA_017556845.1 Clostridia bacterium
CGGTACTCGGTAACGAAATGATAACGACGGGAACACAGAACTTCACCCCTCTTGCATATAAAACGGCGAGATTTAACTGTATAGCAAAGGGCTGGTTCAAGCTGTCGGGCGAAAGCACGTATCCCGGTCACAACGTAACGTGGGCAGTTTTGCAGGATAAGACGACGGGAGAGAAATTCGCCGTATCAACAACGCACTTCTTCCATCTGAGCGACAGAACTAAGGCTGACCCGATACGTGCCATCAACGCTCAGGAAATCGTTGATCTTACAACCAGACTCACATCACAGTACGACTGTGCCGTTGTAAATATGGGTGACTACAACACGTATTCAACCGACGTAGGATACCCTGTATTTTCACAAACAGGCGTGCTCCGCGATTGCAGATTTATCACCGAAAGAGATCTTTTCCTGCTTCGCACCTCGCACCCGACAACGACCTCATCCCCTGCTTCCGGCTCAATGACGAAGGCACTTGACATATTCCACGTAAACGATCTTGTGCGCATAGCACGATTCAAGGTTCCGATGAACAGCACAACGTCGATAATGTGCGACCACTTCCCTTCGTTTATTGATTTTACTGCAGGTAAGCCGTCCGAATTCAGAACGACGAGCAAAAATAACGCCGAATACCAGGTTGAAACGCAAAACGGATATTCCGTTATAAAGGTTCCCGAAAATATGAACGACCGGGAGCTGCTTTCGATGTTCGACGGAAACGTAAAGCTGTCAGACGGCGTAGTCTCGGGAAGCAAGATCACACGGTATTTCAGCAAGGGCGATGCACCGAGTGTTTACCTCATCGTTGAAAACGATGTTAACGGCGACGGCGTTGTGAACACGAAGGACATCATCAGGGCAAAAAAGATAATGAACGGCGTTCATACAGACGATCTGAGAAAAACGGCAATAGATACCGACGAAAACGGTGCTATTTCAATCGGAGAATACGAAGCACTTGTCAAAAAGGTAAACGAATAAACATCCTTTAAAACTCAAAGCTGATCTTGCACAAAACGCAAGATCAGCTTTTTTTATCTGTGCTTATTTCAAAAACGGCTGGATCTGCTCGCCCTGCAGGGCAAGGGCAACCGTTTCTTCTACCTTGGAAAAATCGCACACGAGTGAATACGGCTTTTTTACGCTGTCGTCTTGCGATACGGGAACGAAATACACGTTCTTTTTGTTATACAAAAGACCGATATTCTGCAAATTCGCCCCGAGTGCGTCGTTACTTGCCAGCGACAGTATCACAGGCTTGCCGCATCTTGCCGTAGCCTTTGATGCCATCGTTACCGCCGAATCGGTTATACCGTGGGCAAATTTTGCAAGCGTGTTGCCTGTACACGGGCATATAAGCATTGCATCAAGCTTTGTGACGGGGCCTAACGGCTCAGCATCCTTTATGCTCGTTATGATGCTTCTTTTCGTCAGATCTTCAATTTTTCTTTTCAGATCCTCTTTACTGCCGAATCTTGTATCCGTCGATGACGATATTTCGCTCAGCACAGGATAAATATCATACTTTTCCGAAAGCTGCTCCATAACGCACAGCATTTGTGCGTGCGTGCAAAACGATCCGCAAATACCGAAGCCTAATTTCAGTTTATTGCTCATCATAATACTCCCTCAACATATCAGTAATACATTCTTCAAGCATACGCGCCGCACTTACAGGTGCATATTTGCCGGGCAGCGCTAAAGCCGATATAGCTTTCAATCCGAGTTTTGATGCGTAAGATGCATCATATCCGCCGGGAAACGAGGCAAGTTCTATTAAAAGTGCGTCTTTACGGACGTTTTCAAGAACATTCGGCGTCATTATTCTTTCAGGAACCGTATTGAATATGATATCGTATTTTCCGATACTATCCTCAAGATGATCCATACTCACCGTATCATAATTCATAGCGTATGCAAGCGATAACGACTGTTTTTTTCTTGCACACACCGTAACGTTGACACCGATACCGTAAAGCTTTTGTGCAAGTACCTTTCCTATCCGTCCGTAGCCCGTTATAAGCGCCTTTTTTCCGTGAAGCATTTCATCAGTATTGCTCATAGCCGCTTGGAGTGCACCTTCTGCAGTCGGTATTGCATTCAACAAAGCAAGGCTTTCGTTTTGCGAATAATCGAATATCTTCTTTTTGTGCTTATCGCAATACGCTTTTACCTGCGAGGGTATCATACCTGCAAATATCGGGCATTGCGCCTTTTCCGCAAGGCATAAAAGATCTATCTTTTCCTCACACAGCGGAGCTGAAACGTGCTGACCGTCACGCGTGCACGGCATCGGCAGGATCAGACAATCCGCATTCAGAACAGCATCGTCAGCACTACCGCATCTGACCGCCCCGAACGAGTCTGAAAGCTCAGTATCAAATCCGTATACAGCACATTCAAGCCCCTTTTCCGAAAGCAGCTGTGCAAGATGTATATATCTTATATCACCGCCCACGACGGCTATCTTCATATCATATATGTTCATACAAAAAACTCCCCATATAACGATACTTCATTATATGAGGAGTGTTATTATTTTGTTATTGTCAGAACGGTCGGTTAGAGCCGCCCGATGATATGCTTCCGTTGCTCGTTATATACGTTGAAGACGTTGTAATGCTTGCGCCCGTACTGCCGCCTGAATACGTACCGCCCGCGCATACGTTATATTCAACAGTACCGCCCGTATACGTACCGCCGCAGGAAACGCTGTATGTTTTACCGCTTGTAAAGTCGGGGGATGAAACGAGAACGAGCATTGATGAGCTGTATGATTTCGGGAGCTTTACCGTTATATCAGCACCCGTTACGTTCAGATATTTTCCTGCACTGAACGAGCCTGACGACATCGTAAAGCCAAGTACATACTGAGTTGCCTTCGTTGCCGTTTGTGCCATATCCTTATTGCCGAGAGCTATGAACTTACCGCCATATACTTCGAATTTTGCATCGTAGTCGATAATACCGTTACCGCCGCTTACAGGGCCGAATACATATGTTTCACCGCCGTAAATATACATATATCCGTTTGCATCAAGACCGTCGCCCTCGGCACTTACTATAACTTGCGCCTCGCCGTCAATACTCAGATAATACTGCGAGGATGCTTCAAGATCTCCTGCGGCGTTTACGCCGTCGTCTGATGAATTGATTACCGTTTTACCGCTGAAAAAGTCGATATATATGCCCTCTATACCCTCGTACGAGCTGTTTACGATCAATGTAGGATCACTGTTCAAAGCGGTCAAGCTGCCTATTGCCGCAGCAAGCTCTGCGTGCACTCCGTCATCCTTCGTTGTTACGTTCACATCACCGTTTATGATATACACCGAGCCGTCGCAATGGATCGAATCGTCAATGCCGTCAACCGTAACGCTTCCGCCGTTTATATATAACTCACTTTCCGCCTTCAAGCCCTTTCCGCTATTGAACAGAGCATAAAGCGTTGTCGAGCTTGAACCTCCGAAGCCGCCGCCGAAGCCGCCGGTATCGCTTGAGGTGCGAACGTATTCACCGTTTGAATACTTGAACTTTCCCGATGTGCTGTTTTTGTAAAATGCTCCGTTCAGTGTTATATCAACAGTACCGTCATTTACCGTCAGCACCGTGTCAGCCTGCATACCGTCACACGCTGAGTATATCGTATAATTGCCGCTGTTTACAGTTAAAGACGTATCACTCTTAATACCGTCGTCAAGGCAGTTTAAAGTCATAGTTGCATTCGACAGTGTCATCGTATCGTTCGATTTGATACCCTTTGATGAATTACGGTCATAAAGCGTTGTGTACGATGAATAAGTCGAATAATTACTTTCATCTATTTCAACGTATGTCGCCGATGAAAGAATATACAAGCCGTAATACTCCTCTTGCGCCGTTGGCATATCTGCCTCTGCAAGTGCCTCGTATACCCATGCAGATGACGTTGTATTACCGCTGTCAGACTCATATCCTCCGCTTGTGGTTATATCAAACACACCGCCGTTTACAGTAAGCATCGTCTCGGCTGAAATTCCGTCGCCGCCCGCCTTTATCGTAAAATCTCCGCCGTTTATCGTAATATCTGTCTTACTGTTCTTTATACCGTCCCCGCCTGATGTTATATCAAACGTACCGCCGTTTATGACAAGACTCGTCCCCTTGCCCTTGGGCTGTAAACCGTTTCCTGCCGTATTGAGTATATAATTGCCGTTTTCTATGATTAATGCCGCCTTTGATACTGTTATTCCCTCTTTACTGTTACCGTCAACGCTGAGCGTTCCCGTGCAGTCGAGCGTAAGCGGAACTGAATCTGAATATACGGCTGATTCGGTAAGATTTGCCGAGGTGTCAGCAATATAACAGCTTCCGTCCGCCGTTATCGTTACGTCATCTGCATTCAGTATGCTTACCGTTGCATCAGCACCGGTATACGTACAGCTTGCATCAACGAACATGAGAGTAACCGAGCCCGTAGCGTCAACGACTATCTGCGTATTATCTGACTTTTCAAGGAACGTATATTCACCCTCGTCAGTTATGGTGATTATTTCATTTTCGTATTGCGACAGAACGTACGTGTTCGTAGGCTCTTCGGCAAATATATCAATTTTAAACGAATAACCCGCGTAATTCAGCGTAACGTACGTATCCCCCTCTGAAATACACGCACCCGACTGATACTCAACGGAAAATCCCTCGCATACGGGGCTTATCGTGCCGTCAGAATACTCCGCTAAAAGAATTATACCCTTGTCTGAAAATGACGTACCGTAGTAATACGACGTCTTATCGGGACCTTTTAAAAGCGTCACGCTTGTTATGCTTGCACAGAGCAATGTGCCAAGACATGCAAGATCGTCATTCGTTACAGCACCGTCACCGTTGACGTCACACGCTTTTTCATTTGCAGCACTGCTGTCCAAAAGAAACTTTTTTATTCTTATAATGTCCTTTGCATTTACAATTCCGTCGCCGTTGGCATCCCCCTTAACGATTATCCGTGCAGTTTCAACGGATACTCCGTTTTCATATAAGGTAAGCGTGTCGCCTGTTGATATCCATTCGTTTTCAGATGTGATGATCACGGTGCTCTCAAATAGGCTTTCTGCTCTGTCCGGTGTCGTTTTCTGCGGTATACCGTATATGTACGTTCCGTCTGATTCGGCACTGACGGTAACACCGCAGCCATCAACGGCTTTAATAGCTGATTCCGCCGCAGCACTCGAAAAGCTCAATGTGCTGATAACACAGCTCACAGCCAAGGCAAGTGTGGCAAGTCTTTTTGCAAATGACATGATTTTTCCCTCTCTTATAAAATATTACTTGTGAATGTAGATTTATTCACATAAAACCTACTATAATTTACACAGTCATTAAAAATCCTCAATGTGAACTTTGCGTGAAAATAGAGTGTTTTTTTAACGATTATGTAACAATTAAGAGGTATAAAATACAAAAATGATAAAACTTACGTCAAAAACCATTTCCAAAACGATATTTTTCGCATTAATAGTTTCAACATTATTAAATTTCTGTGCATGCAGCGGAGGTGATGAACCATCGCAAACCAACGATAAACAGCAAACCCAGGCACAGACAAAAGCTCCTACGGTAAACGAGACCGAGCCGCCGTCAACGGATCCTGCAGAAACTCAGCCTGAGCCTGACTACAAGGGTCAGGACGGTGATTACACATACGAGGTTTTTGGAAATGACGTATATATAACGTCATATAAAGGTGAGGAAACACAGATTTCACTGCCCGCAGCCTTCGGTGAATACACGGTAACTGCGATAGCAGACGGGGCATTCAAGGGCAACGAAACCATAACGTCCGTAGTAATTCCGAGCGGATACACCGCCATCGGTCCTTCAGCTTTTGCAGATTGCAAGTCGCTTCAATCCGCATCGCTTCCC
>JAFYMA010000017.1 GCA_017556845.1 Clostridia bacterium
GAATGTCTTCCTGCGGACCATTCGTTCCAGCCGACCAGCATTATCAAGGGCGGGTCTGTTTCCAATGCTCTGCCGAATTGCTCTTGATATGCAATTCCATTTCCGGATACGCCGTCTGTTGTGAGTTGGAAGGAAAATTCCGAGTTATCGGGCTGTCTGCCGTTGGAAAAGCTTCTGCCGCTTATGGTGTTTGCCCAATAGCCCGACATTACGGTCATTTGCTCCAGTTCGCCGGTGTTGGAGTATCCCGGTGCCTGCGGGAACATATCAGCCCAAGGCCAGCAGCCTTTGCCGTCGGTATCCTTGTACCAGCTTGCAGTTGAAAACGCCCAGCTTGAACGGAAGGTAAATAGTTCCTTTATCTCATCTGACATCTTTTCTACCGAAGCATCTTCTACCAGAACGAGCGGCTTGCCTTCCCACTCAAACCACAGATCCCTGAATCTTTCCTGTGAATATACATTCAAATATATCTCCGGCAGGGATTTTGAAATGTTGTCATCAAGGGTTCCGCAATGGAATACGATTTTGGGGGTGTTGTACCCTTCCTGACGCATCTGACTGAATACTCTGAAGATCGTTTCGTAGGTACTTGCGTATGTTATGCCGTTTGTTACATCAAGATATATAAAGTCTACGCCCGCATCGTTAAGCATATAAGCGTGCTTGCGTATGACCCACTCGTCTGCCGAGCGATAATAGCCAAAGTATGGCTGTGCCCAATAGTGACTTCCTTCTCTGTGTAATAAGGATGTCAGACGCTTGACACCGTTTTCGCCGTTGTCATCGCCGTAATACGTAGCGGTATGATCGAAATACGTTCCGGACCCCTGCATTGCAAGAAAGTAGAACATACCGACCTGTTTTGAGGAAATATTTTTGTCTGTATTTTGTGCTGAAACGCGGCCTTCATCGTCCGTTGCGACCCACGTATCCGAAAATACGTCACGTAAAAACAAAGGATCTGCCACGGTGCTTGACGTAAGCTTTGCTTCGTAGCCCGTTATTTTCAGATTTTCAATAACGGCTTTGTATCTGTGATGGTGAAGCCAGAACTTGAAATATCCGTTTTTCGGTACGTCATCCTCAAGCTGATTCTGGAGAACAGGCTCCGTTTCTCCCGGCAAAAATCCGTTTAGCATACTGCCGTCTATTTGCACACGGAATATTTCCGTTTTTACACCGTTATCGTCATTTGCGAACAGGGTTATGACGCCTGCAGATGCATCATCTTCAATGCAAAGGTGACGCATTGTTGAAAAATCGACCTTTGATTCAACAAAAGAGGTTTTGGGCCATTTTCCCTCTCGCATAC
Source organism: Clostridia bacterium (assembly GCA_017556845.1). GTDB lineage: Bacteria > Bacillota > Clostridia > Oscillospirales > CAG-272 > RGIG7213. The sequence continues at coordinate 1,316 of JAFYMA010000017.1, forward strand.
CTACCTGCTTGCCTCTTAAAGCGAGCCAGACGCCCTTGCTTGCGGTCGCCTGCTTTGCCGGATCCTCAAGGCGAAGACCTAAATAAAGCGTTTCGTGACCGCCCTGCTCAGACAGACCCTCAACCTGAAGATCTGCTTCGATTACCGTCTTTTTTTCCGAGCCATAAAGCATGGTGTTAAGCTGCAGAGACGCTACAGTGCTTTTGTTCAGAGAAGCACCGTTTCCTTTTCTGTATATAGAGCCGTTGGAAATGGAAAAAATACCTGCTGCAACGGATTTAGTTGAAAGCGAATAAGAAACGGGATCAAGCTTGAACGTCTCGCCGACTGACGTCCGTTCAAGAACGAGCTGTTCTCCTTGAGGCTGTTGCGGAGGTGGCGGCGGATCGCCGGAGCATCCTATAATGCCTGAGAATAAAGCACCCGCACACAGAACAGAGAGTATGCGAAGAGAATTTTTCTTAAACAGATCGCTTCTCATATTATACACTGTTATCCTTTCGGTTGTTTGTAAGCCTATTATAGCTATACTTATTGCCATTATATATTAAAAAAATAAAAAAGTAAAGACTTTTAAGTAATATTTTTCGCACAAGAGGGCAGAATTTACATATAATAATAACTGATGCGGGCGATAAGCACTTTTATGACGATTATGTAAAATACAATTGTAAAATATTCATTAATTTTATGTCGTGCCACTTTAAAAAATATACATTGTATGGTATACTCGTTTAGTATGAATATTTGTCGGTATTTTTCAGACACGGCGGTACGGCGAGCCGCCGAAGTCTTAATATATATGTTAAGTGATCGTCGGGAAACGGACTTTTTATGGAGAATATTATTATTAACGGCGGCAAAAAGCTGTTCGGTGAAATAGAAGTTAGCGGAATGAAAAATGCGGCAGTTGCCGTTATATTTGCGTGCCTTCTCGTAAAAGGAAAGTGCGTTATTGAAAACCTTCCGAATATCAGTGACGTAGATACGTCGTTAAAGATACTTTCAAGCTGCGGTGCTAATATACGCCGTTTGTCTTCAACGGTCGTTGAAATAGATTGCCGCAGGGCAGAATGCGGAAGATCTCCGTACGAGCTCGTGCGCAAGATGCGTGCATCATACTATCTTATCGGTGCAGAGCTCGGCAGATTTCACAGAGCGTACGTCGGATGCCCCGGCGGATGCGATTTCGGCATACGTCCCATTGACCAGCATATAAAGGGCTTTGAGGCGCTTGGTGCTAAGGTAAGCGTTGAGGGCGGTTACGTTGAGGCGGTCGCCGAAAACGGAGTTATAGGAAATCAGGTGTACTTTGACAGTGTATCTGTCGGTGCAACTATGAATATAATGATAGCGGCAGTGCTTGCAAAGGGCACGACTATGATCGAAAACGCGGCAAGAGAGCCTCACATAGTTGACCTTGCAAACTTCCTCAATACGTGCGGAGCAGACATAACGGGAGCAGGTACGGACGTTATAAAAATAAAGGGCGTTGAATCCCTTCACGGCTGTACTTATGCGATAATCCCCGATATGATAGAGGCAGGCACTTACATGATAGCCGCCGCCGCAACTAAAGGCAGACTTAAGATAAACAACGTTATCCCCAAGCACCTCGAATCCATCAGTGCAAAGCTTGAGGAAATGGGCGTATACGTTGAGGAATTGGACGATGCTATAATAGTTTCTGGCGAGGACAGAACATTTAACAGAGTTAACATAAAGACTTTACCGTATCCCGGCTTTCCGACGGATATGAATCCGCAGATGTGCGTTCTGCTTTGTCTTGCAGAGGGCACGAGCTATCTTACCGAGGGCGTATGGGATAGCCGCTTCAGATACGTTGAGGAATTAAACCGTATGGGGGCGACGATAAAGGTAGACGGGAAAACGGCTGTTGTGGAGGGCGGAGCACCCTTGACGGCGGCACCGGTCAGAGCAGTCGATCTGCGTGCGGGAGCAGCTATGATAATAGCAGGACTTACCGCAAAGGGCAAAACAGTGATCGACGATATATACCATATAAAAAGAGGATATGACGGTATCGTAGAAAAGCTCCGTGACGTAGGAGCAGAGATCACGGAGGTAATAACTCCCGATCCTGCGGCATTCGATCAGGCAAACTGATAAATATAATAAGCAAAAGAGCAAGAGTAAAAGGAAGTACCCTTCTATTCTTGCTCTGTTTTTTTGTATGCGTATATGACAGCTTTGAACGTATGCCGGTGTCAGATGTTTATGCCTGTAATATCCTTTATTATTTCCCCTGCCATAAGAAGCCCCGCACATGAAGGAACGAATGATATTGAAGCCGGAACTCGCTCGTGCGTTACGGGTGTTTCCTCAGAATATACGACTTTAACGTGAAATATGCCTCTTTCCTTCAGCTCGCGGCGCATCACGCGTGCCAAAGGGCAAACGGAGGTTTTTGATATATCTGCAACCTTGAATGCGTTTGCATTCAGCTTGTTTCCCGTGCCCATACAGCTTATAACGGGCACGTTCAGCTTTTTTGCTTTTTCGATTATAAGCAGCTTTGATGAAACCGTGTCTATGGCGTCAGCGATGTAATCGTACTGTGAAAAGTCTATCATATCGGCAGTATCGCCGTTGTAAAAAATGGGCAGGGCGGTTATTTTACAATCGGCAGATATATCTGAAAGACGTGATCGCGCTGCCTGAGTTTTCTGCATACCGACGGTCGAATTAAGCGCAAAAAGCTGTCTGTTTATATTTGATTTTGATATAACGTCGCCGTCTACCACCGTCAAAGCGCCTATTCCTGCTCTTACGAGCGCTTCTGCCGTGTAAGAGCCGACACCGCCTATGCCGAATAGCAGAACGCTTGCGCCTTTCAGTTTTTCAACGGCTTCATCTCCGATCAGAGCCCGTGTTCTTGAAAGCTGTTCCATATATACTCCATTTGATTTAAAAAGCTACCCGAAAAAGAAATTATTACGTTTCTTTTTCGGGTAGTTTCATTTTATTTTATAGCCTGATAAAAGGGTGATTATGCCTTCTTCTTTTTCATTATGACTACAACAGCTACGGCAGCTATAACTACTACAGCCACAATAACGATTATAATGACAGTCGTTGATGAGGATTTGCCGTCATTCTTGTTGTCGTCTGCGCCTGTCGTAGCAGCGTTGCTTGCAGGAGCGTTTGTTGCAGGATCTGTTGCAGCGTCTGTTTCTTCATCCTCTGCGGGAGCCTCAGTAGCGTTGCCCTGATCCTCGGTTGCTTCAGCCTCAGGAGCCTTGTAGTTCGGGTCAAGCTCAACGTTTACGCCTTCAACCTTGAACGAAGCAGCGTCTTCAAGATTGTTGAAGAAGCCTATGCCGTATATCGTAACTTCTGACGTAAGTGTATCCGTAACCTCGTCAACGGGGTCAAGACGGAGCTTAAGAACGTCGCCTACCCACTCGTAGCCGATGAAATACTGGAAGTCGAATATTACTATCTGACCGCCCTCTACCTGCTGATATTCAGCGGGAATGTAGTTCTGATCGGATATAGAGGGGGATTTGCTCGTTGCAAAGAAGAGCTCAGGATCGTTGTAATCGTTTGTCTTGAGGTACATAGCAACGTAACGGTAATTTTCAGCCGTCAGCTTGTACTTTGAGTCAAGGGTGATGGTGAAGTAAGGATCCTCGCCTGTAAGAAGAACGTTCAAGGAGCCGTCATCCTTAAGATCTGTTGTAACGTTGTTCTGACCGCTTATCATGCTTTCTTCAAGCTTTACTGCGAAAGCGTCCTCTGTTACCTCTTCGATCTTGCCCAGAGTGTTTTCGGGATTGGGGTCAACGAGCTCGTCGCCGCCTGTTGCACGTGCGGAAACGAAGTTCAGTCTGTTGGAGCCGTAGATATTGTCGTCACGGCCGTTCATAACGCCGGAGCCCCATTCAAGATAGTTCTTGTATCCGCCGCCGTCAGCAGAGCTGCCTTCGTTAACGGAAATGGAGAAGCCAACGGACATACCAACGTGAGGGGGAGTCTGGAGAATAACCTCCCACGGAATAAACAGCTCGTATGTAGTAAGCTTCTTTGCACTGTCATGAGCTACTACGTATCTGCCGTTACCGCCGGAAATATCCTCGTGGTCAACAACGCCGTGCCAGCTGTATGCGTACGTGTTTCCGTCGTTACCGAGTGCAAAAGCAAACTCGTTGTAGGAAGAATGCCAGTTACCGTTTCTGTCTGACGTGGGGATCTTGCCCTGGTCAACAGTACAGCCGTAAGCATCAAGACGAACCTGCAGGCAGTCGCCGTTCCAGATACTGTTGTTATCTGCAACAACGTTGCTGTTCCAGTGCTCGTTATCGGGCGTTGTTATAGCCAGATAAAAGCCTTCAAAGTTGTAACGGGTCCACATGGAAAATTCCATTTTGCCCGACGTTTTCATATCTGTCTGCGTGTTTTCGGGATAAGACACGTTTTCAAGTGTAGCAGAGCCCCATTCGCTTAAGGAAACAACGCCGTCAACCGTGGGTTCAAAGCCCTTGCCGAACTGCAGAGCCTCAACCGTTGCGAACTTTTCTTCATCCGCAAGAGCTGTAACGGACATTACCGAAACGAGAGTAGCAACTACCATTAAAAGAGAAAAGATTTTTTTCATATAATCCTCCTGATCTATTTTGAGCATAACTCTGTCAATATGATATAACAAAAATGCAAAAATGTCAAGCAAATTATTGAATTTAGCACAAAAGCGAATAAAATTCCCCGTTTTGTTACCGTTAATTAATAATTAAACCTGCAGTTGTATCACAAAAGAAAAGGTTTTATATACTATAACGAACTGTTTGTAAAATGTTGCAGCGCAACGGATTGTGACAATTTTTTCACGCATGCGGTGATATCATTGTATCAGTAAACGAAAGGAGCGTTTCAAATGGACGGACTCAGCATAGAATTTGAAAACGGACAAATGACCGTTTTTGTGAATTGTGAAATAGATCATCATACCGCATCACGCGCCCGCGAGGAGATAGACGGAGAATTTTTTGCAAATATGCCGCACAGGCTCGTGATCGATCTTACGAATATGCGTTTTATGGACAGCTCAGGGCTTGGGCTGATAATGGGGAGATACTCGCGCTGTCTTGCTTCGGGATGTGAATTTGCCTTGTACGGAGCGGATGAAAGAGCAAAATGCATATTGCGTATGGCAGGTATGGATAAAATTCTTAATTTAAAAGGATAAGGCTATGAATCAGACTGAAAAGAAAGTAAAGCGTAAAACGAAAAAAGCGTTGATAAATGAAATAAAAATAACACTCAATTCCGATTCGGCTAACGAGTCGCTTGCAAGAACGTGCATAGCGGCGTTTGCATCTCAGCTTGATCCCTGCATTGATCAGCTTGCGGATCTGAGGTGTGCTGTAAGTGAGGCGGTGACAAACTGCATCGTACACGCTTATAAGGAGAAAAAAGGCAAGATCTACATAAATGCGCGGATGTATTCCGACAGAACGGTAAGTGTTCGTATAACGGACAAGGGCTGCGGTATTCCCGACGTTGAACGTGCAATGCAGCCGCTGTTCACAACGGGAAGCACGGAGGAAAGGTGCGGCATGGGCTTTTCGGTGATGGAGAGCTTTACCGACGGTGTAAGCGTATCATCTGCCGTCGGCAAGGGCACGAGCGTGTTTATGACTAAAAAATTCGAATAACGCACAAGGCGGCGGCGTACAGCCCCTGCATTGACTGCGGGACAAGGGGATCAGGGATATGTCACAGGACAAGCACGCAAACGATTATTCACAAAACGCAGAGCTGATAAACAAAGCGCAAAACGGCGATAAGGATTCTATGGAAAAGGCGGTCATACTCAACCTCGGACTTGTGAAAAGCATAGTTCCGAGGTTTCTTGACCGCGGAGTAGAATATGACGATCTTATGCAGATAGGAACGCTCGGTATGATAAAGGCTATAAAAAGCTATTCTCAGGGCTTCGGAACGGTCTTTTCGACGTACGCTGTTCCGCTGATAATCGGGGAGATAAGGCGGTATTTGCGTGATGACGGAGCGATCAAGGTGTCAAGAGGAGTAAAAAGGCTCGGCGTGCACGCAATGAAGCAGAGGGAAAAATTTATAAAGGAGCACGACAGAGAGCCGAAAGCATCAGAGCTGGCACAGCTTTGCGCATGCAGCGTTCAGCAGGTTGCATTTGCACTTGAAGCGTGCTACCCGCTTCACTCTCTGTCGGAGCCTGTTTGCGATAAGGACGGAGCGTGCCTGGAAAGCGTATTGCCCGACAATTCCGACGAAATACAGCACCTGTGCGACAGAATATCGCTGAAAGACGCCATTTCCTGCCTTGAGGAAACAGAACAAAAAATAATATATCTTCGGTACTATAAAGACCTGTCACAGATGCAAACGGCTAAAATACTCGGTCTTTCGCAGGTCAAAATATCAAGAAGCGAGAAAAAGATATTCGAAAAGCTAAAATCACAGCTCATTGTGTAAAATTTACAAAACGTTTAATTATTTTTGAGAAATGCTCTTGACAAACAGAAATTAATCATTTATAATGGGTTCTGCGGTTTTTGTGTGAGCCGTCAGCAATGGCGGCAAAGCAACGCAATTTTTGAGTTGAGGTTCTGCAGATGCGTATTGACATATCCCGCATTTTATCAGGCGAAACAGACACCTTACCCTTTGACGTTTCATTTGAAGCGTGCGAGGATGAGGGATACGGATATTTTGCCGAATGGGGTATAGATTTTACGGATAAGATATCCGTAAAGGGTGCGTTTTACAATAACGGCGGTTATATGAGTCTGCAGGCAACGGCAAGCACGAGTTATGATACCTTGTGTGCGCGGTGCCTTAAAGCTATGCACAAAACGTTTGAGCACAGCTTTGAAAAAAGCGTAGCGTCAGAGCTTACAAATGAAGAAAACGATGATTTTGTCCTTACCGAAGGCGGATGTGTGGACGTTTCGGCTTTGGTATGCGAAGAATTTCTCCTGTCGTTTCCTCTGAAGGAGCTTTGTGACGAGCTTTGTAAGGGACTTTGCCCGAAATGCGGAAAAAACCTTAACGGCGGAGAGTGCGGATGCCAGGGAGATACAGATCCCCGTATGGCAAAATTGAAGGCACTTCTGTCGGAGTACGATTAAGTTTTTAATGTTATTGTATTATATAAGGAGGTGTAGGTAACATGGCAGTACCTAAGAAGAAAGTCAGCAAAGCAAGAAGAGATAAAAGACGTTCAAACGTATGGCGTCTTGACCTTCCCGGTATGACAAAATGCCCCAAGTGCGGAGCATTCAACAAAACGCACAGAGTATGCGCTACATGCGGAACTTACGGCGGCAAGGAAGTAATCAAAACAGAAGCGTAAGCAGTTTATACGGTAGGAAGGGGTTGTGTTATGCAATCCCTTTACTGTTTTAACCGTATTTTCAGCAAACCAAACGAAGTATGAGGAGTATTGCTCGTCCTGCCGAATTTGCCCTATGGGGCAAAAAGCGCCGTGCGGCGCTGCCGTTGCCGATGCAACGGTTCGGCATCACAGCTTCTCTTTAAGATAAGCGTTCTGAAAGGTAATAGAGAAATATGGTGACCGTTTATAAGGTTGAAAGCGGATCTATAGCACAAAAAGCAGGCATTTTGGCGGGCGACGTTATCGTATCCGTCTGCGGACACGAGATAAATGACGTTCTTGACTACCGCTTTTATCTTATGCAAACGAATATCTGCCTTAAGATACACAGAGGACCGGAGCTTTTTGATATAAGCATATCAAAGGGTGAATATGACGATATAGGTCTTGAATTTGAAACGTATCTTATGGATAAAAAGCGTACGTGCAGAAATAAATGTATGTTCTGCTTTATAGACCAGATGCCGAAGGGCTGCAGAGAAACGCTGTATTTCAAGGACGATGACAGCCGTCTGTCATTTTTGCAGGGAAACTATATCACCTGCACCAATCTTACAGACAGCGACATAGACAGGATCGTGAAAATGCACATGTCGCCGATAAATATATCGGTACATACAACGAACCCCGAGCTTCGCGTTTCTATGATGAAAAATAAAAATGCGGGCAAAATACTTGATATAATGCGCAGACTTGCCGACGGCGGCATTCAATTGAACGCCCAGCTCGTTTTGTGCAGGGGCGTGAACGACGGGCAGGAGCTTTTGCGCAGTATGCGTGAGCTTGAAAGCCTTGGCGATATGCTGAACAGCGTTTCCGCTGTTCCCTGCGGTCTTACCGATCACAGACAGGGCTTACCTGAAATTACCCCGTACGATAAGGAAAGTGCTCTTGACGTTGTTGAAAAAATAGAGGCTTTTGCGGAAAAATGCCTTGAAAAATACGGCAGGCGGATATTTTTCGCCTCTGATGAGTTTTATATAACCGCAGGCCTTGATTTTCATACAGAGGAGTTTTACGAGGATTACCCACAGCTTGAAAACGGCGTCGGTATGATAACTCTGCTTTTACAGCAGGTGCAGGACGAATTGCAGTACGCAGATGAATACGATCTTTCAAAAGACAGACACGTTTCGATAGCAACGGGTAAGGCGGCGTATCCGTATATAAAAGCCTGCTGCGATAAAATTCAGAATCTTGCACCGAATACTACGGTAGACGTGTACTGTATAGAAAACAGATTTTTCGGTAAAAACATAACGGTCGCAGGATTGCTGACGGGAAAGGATCTGTCAGAGCAGCTTTGCGGAAAGGATCTCGGACACGTTCTTTTGATCCCGTCTGTTACACTGCGCTACGAGCAGGACATGTTTCTTGACGGGATGACGCTGCAGCAGCTTGAAGAATATCTTCACGTTAGAGTCGTTCCCGTAATGTCAGACGGAGCACAGCTTATCCAAAGCATACTTTACTGAACCATCCTATATAAAGAATGGAGGAAAATATATGGCAAAACCGATAGTTGCGATAGTGGGCCGCCCGAACGTGGGCAAAAGCACCCTTTTTAATAAACTGACAGGACAGAGAATATCTATCGTTGAGGATACACCCGGCGTCACACGCGACAGAATATATTACGAAACGGAATGGTGCGGCAGAAAAATGCTGCTCGTCGATACCGGCGGTATTGAGCCTAAGACAGACAACGCCATTTTAAGACATATAAGAGATCAGGCGCAGATAGCAATAGAAACGTCGGACGTAATAGTATTTATGACTGACGTGCGAGCAGGACTTACGGCGGATGACAGAGAGGTTGCAAGAATGCTGCAGCGCTCACAGAAGCCCGTAGTGCTTTGCGTGAATAAAATAGATTCCGTCGGAAATCTTCCGTATGAATATTACGAATTTTACGAGCTGGGTATGGGTGATCCCATTGCGCTTTCCTCAGTACACGGCACGGGCACGGGCGATCTGCTTGATGCGGTTCTCGAAAAGCTGCCTGATGAGTTTGAGGAAGAGGAAGACGACGACAGAATAAAGGTTGCCGTCATCGGTAAGCCGAATGCAGGCAAAAGCTCTATTATAAATCATATTCTCGGTCAGGAAAGACTTATAGTATCAGACGTTGCGGGAACGACGCGCGATGCAGTCGATACGCAGGTAGACAATCAATACGGAAAATTTACGTTTATTGATACGGCAGGTATCCGCCGTTCATCAAAAATATCCGATAATATCGAAAAATACAGCGTATTGAGAGCAAAAATGGCTGTCGAGCGCGCAGACGTCTGCCTTATAATGATAGACGCAGCCGAGGGTATAACCGAGCAGGATGAAAAAATAGCGGGTATCGCTCACAATGCGGGCAAGGCGTCGATCGTTGTTGTGAATAAATGGGACCTTATCGAAAAGGATAACAGTACCGTAAAGAAGTTTAATGAAAAGATCGGTATTGCTCTGTCGTATATGACGTACGCACCGATAATGTACGTTTCGGCAAAGACCGGTCAAAGAGTAGATAAGCTCTTTGAGCATATAAAATACGTAAACGAGCAGGGCGCACTCAGAGTTTCCACGGGTATGCTCAACGAGGTGCTGAACGATGCTACGACGAGAGTACAGCCCCCGTCCGATAAGGGCAGAAGACTTAAGATATACTATATGACACAGCCCTCTGTAAAACCGCCTACATTCGTTATTTTCTGTAATAACGCGGAGCTGTTCCATTATTCTTACCAAAGATATATAGAAAACTGCCTGCGTAATACGTTCGGCTTCAAGGGTACACCGATAAAGCTCATAATAAGAGAAAGAGGTGACGATAATGACTAACGGCATTTTCGGAAGCGGCTCTTCAATGATGTTTCTGGCATTGGGACTGTCTTTGTGCGCCGCAGCAGGATATTTTCTCGGCTCCGTAAATACCGCTATAATATTATCGCGTCTTAAGTATAAGCAGGACATAAGAGATTACGGCAGTAAAAATGCAGGTATGACGAACGTTCTGCGCACGTACGGCAAGGGTGCGGCGGCGATCACGCTGCTTGGAGATATAGGAAAAACCGTCATAGCGTGTCTTATAGGAATATTGCTGCTCGGTGAGAGCGGCGGATATATTGCGGGATTTTTCTGTATCATCGGTCATATACTGCCCATATTTCACAATTTCAAAGGCGGAAAAGGCGTTCTTGCGCTTGCCGCTACGGTCATAACGCTCAATTGGCAGGCGGCGATCGTTCTGATAGTTATTTTTATCGTGATCGTCAGCTTTACGAAATACGTATCGCTCGGCTCTGTTGTGTGTGCGCTTTTGTACCCCATAGTATTAAGCAAGTTTGCTGAGCCGAATATATTCGGTACGGCAACGTCTATGATAATTGCCATAGTTATCGTTTTCACACACAGAAAGAATATCCAGCGTCTCTGGGCGGGTGAGGAAAACAAGATAAAGCTCGGAAAAGAGCCGATGGCAAATTGGAAGCTTGTCATAATCAACGCCGTCCTGATAATAGCAATGCTCGCAGCTCTCGTGCTTCATTCGTTTTATGCAAGCGGTGCTTCGATGCGTAAAAACGATGCAGTCCGTTACGGAGAATACTACATATCCGAGCTGCAGCTTCGTTATATGTATATTGATATTGCGACTGAGTATCTGACAAACGGGGAAAACGCCGAAACGGATATAGTAAAGGGGTATGACCCCGAAAAGCATCTTGACGAGCAGCAGATAAACGGCAAAGCATATTCGGAATATTTTATGGATATTGCAGTGCATGACGCAAAAAGACTGCTCATAGGCTACGCAAAGGCTAAAACTGACGGCAAGACCGTTCCGACGACGGATGACAGATGTATTGAGGAATTTGACAAAATGAGTGAGAATTTCATTTTTGCAGATTCTTATCCGAGATATATCAACCGCGTGTACGGCAAGGGTGTAGGAGAAAGCGATATAAGAAATATCATCTCCGCACAGATAACCTGCACGGAGCTTGAAAAGTCCATAGGCTCTGAAGCGTATGAAAAGCTTATACAGGACGGTCTGCCCACGGTAACGGTAGATACCGAAACGGTCCAAAAGATCATAAACGGTGATTTTATTTAACTGAATAAGCAATTTTGCAATAAAGAAAGCTCCCGATCAATTGGGAGCTTTCTTCTTTTGTTGATAGTCTTGCGCGCAAAAAAATATTTTTACGTCTTTATTCGAGTGATCCGGACGTGTCCTTAAGTGCGGAAAGATATTCTGCAGGATCCACGGGTCTGCCGTCACATCTTAATTCAAAATGAAGATGGCTTTCGTCCGAAAGCTCCACAAGACAGCTTGCGCCGACGCATCCGATGCTGTCGCCTGCGGAAACGCTTGCTCCTGCCTTTATTCCCTCTGCAAGCTCATCCTTGAGATTCTGATAATACGATACAAGACCGTCGCCGTGATCCACCGATACGGTCACGCCCATCATAGGATCGTTGTAAACGTCCTTAACAACACCGTCTGTAAAGCAATATACGTGCGATCCCTCTGCTGCAAAAATGTCTATTCCCGTGTGCGCTCTGTAATCGTTCATCGTAGCAGAGTATACGGGCAGGTCAACGGAATAGCTTTTGATGATATTGCCTTCCGTCGGCATAACGTACACCTTGGGTACAGATACGGGCTCATCCTCTGAAGGCTCGTCCTCGGACGGCTCACCTATGACGGGCTTATCCGTTGACGGTGTCTGCGGTTCGTTGCGTATGGGCGCAGTCTGAACGGGCGCTCTTGTTGACGGGGCGGGTCTTGTTTCAATAAGCTGTGCACTTTGAATGGGAGCAGTCGTATCAAGCGGTGCTCTGTCACTGTGATTACGCTTATTTATTGCCGTTATTACGGATATCACCATAATAATGACAAGCATGGCGGCAAGAGAGATGTACAGTATTCTCGCCTGCTTTTCAGGTAGCTTCTTTTGTTCCATATTACTTTCGTCTCCGTTTCTTGTATTCGCCTTACGGCTGTATGAAATATTTTCACCAAACAAAAGGCTTTTATACATTTGTTTGAAAATAATAAAACAAATTTTCTAAACCCTTGACAAAAGGAGCGTTTGAGGGATATAATTAAAATAATATCATTGAAAAAGGAGACCTGAAATGGCAGAAGAAATTAAAAAGGGCGGTATATCCGTCGATATTGAACATATTTTTCCCATTATAAAGAAATGGCTGTATTCGGAAAAGGAGATATTTCTCCGTGAGATCGTTTCAAACGCATCAGACGCCGTAACTAAGCTGAAAAGGCTTTCAAGCCTCGGAAAAGCAGACGGTATAGACGTGAGCGGATTTAAAATAACGGTTACGCTTGATAAGGGCGAACGAACGCTCACCGTATCGGATAACGGTATAGGTATGAGCCGTGACGAGCTTGAAAGATACTTGTGCCAGATAGCTTTGTCGGGTGCTGTTGAGTTTATCCAGAAGTATGAGGGCGACGGACAGGAAGCGTCAAAGGACGGAATAATAGGGCACTTTGGACTTGGCTTTTATTCTTCGTTTATGGTGAGCGACGAGGTTACTGTCGTTACAAGATCATATACGGATTCTCCTGCTGTAAAATGGGTATGCACCTCTGACGGTGAGTACGAGATATTCGACGGCGAACGTGAGGAAAGAGGAACAGACGTTATTATGAAAATATCCTCAGAGGAATCGGAGTTTCTCACCGAGGGTAAGATAAGGCAGATACTGAACAAATTCTGTGCGTTTATGCCCGTTCCGATCTATTTCGTTGTTGAAGGGGATGAAAAGGAGGATAACGAGCCTGTAAACGATACGACACCTCTGTGGCAAAAATCCCCGTCTGAATGCACGGAGGAAGAATACAAGGAGTTTTACGGCAAGGTATTCAACGATTTTAAGGAGCCTTTGTTCTATATCCATATAAATGCAGATTACCCCCTCAATTTCAAGGGTATACTTTACTTCCCGAAGCTCAATCACGAGTACGATTCACTCGAAGGACAGGTAAAGCTGTATTATAATCAGGTGTTCGTGGCAGATAATATAAAGGAAGTAATACCCGAATATATGCTTATGCTCAAGGGCGTGCTCGATTGCCCCGAGCTTCCCTTGAACGTATCGCGCAGCTATCTGCAAAACAGCGGTTACGTTGCAAAAATATCGGCTCACATCGTTAAAAAGGTAGCAGATAAGCTCAATTCGCTTTTCAATAACGAAAGAGAAAAATACGAAGGACTGTGGGATGATATCAAGACGTTCGTTGAATACGCGTCTATAAGAGATAAAAAATTCCATGACAGAGTAAAAAAGAACGTTATTTTCAGATCCGCTACGGAAAACGGCAAATTCTACACGCTTGACGAGTATCTTGAAATTGCAAAGGAAAAGCACGAAAATACCGTATACTATGCAACAGACGTAACGACGCAGGCACAGTATATTTCTATGTTTGAGTCAGAGCAGATACAGATCATCCTTCTTGACCGTATGCTCGATACACAGTATATCCACACCGTTGAGCAGGACAGATCAGAGGTCAAATTCGTAAGAATTGACGCAGATACCGCCGTTTTGAAAAATGACGGAGAGATAACGGAAAGCGAAAAGGTCACCGAAATATTCAAAAAGGTAAGTAAAAACGAGGAGCTTAAGGTAAAATACGAGTCCTTGAAGGACGAAAAGACGCCTGCTCTTATCAATATCAGCGAACAGTCAAGAAGATTTGAGGATATGATGAAAATGTACCGTATGGACGGTATGCCCAATATGCCGACTGATATGACGCTGATAGTAAACGTAAACAGCGCACTTGTACAAAAGCTCATTTCGCTGTCGCAGTCCGATGAGGAAAAGGCGCACCTTCTGGCAAAGCAGATATACACGCTTTCGCTTATAGCACAAAGACAGCTTACCGCCGATGAGTTAAAAGCGTTCCTTAACGAAAGCTACGAAATGCTTATGAATATATAATCACGTCAGCACAGACAAAACCGTAATTTATAAACGAATAACGCCGACAGAGCTCTCTTTGTCGGCGTTGATTCTTTTTTGAGGCCCCGCATTGTGCAAAATGCGGATATTTTAATATTTTGTAAAACCGAGAAGATATGTATAACCTTTTTGATATTTATACGTTTATATTATGTGAGCGATATTTTGTAAACGCATACGGTTATATCGTCGCTTCCGCCTGAACGCTCCTTTGCTGTGTCAGCGATCCTTTTGCATAGCTCCTCACAGCTTTCGCAGGTGTACTCTGAAAGCATATCGTACAGCCAGAGAAGCTCGTTTTCGCAATCGGATACCCCGTCGCTCATCATTACCGCAATATCGCCGTTTTTGAATGTGAATTCGATCTTCTCCGAGCAAAGCTCCTTCATTATTCCGACGGGCGGCGTGTGAGAGGCTATACGGAATATCCTCCCTTCACGCACGACGAGCGATACCGACGCACCGCTTTTTATAAAGCTGCCGAGTCCCGTTCTCAGATCGACGTACGAAAGATCGACCGTGGTGAAGCATTCGTCAGTTTTACAGCGTACGAAGTGATTGAGCATTTTTAAAACCGGCGATATGTTACACCCTGCCAAAAGCAGCCTTTCCAAAAATACGCACGCGAGCTTTGACGTCAGTGCCGCCTTGCTTCCGCTTCCCATTCCGTCACAGATGCACGCGCAGAATTTGCCGTCATTTTCCGAGGTGAATATGGAGTCTCCGTTGATTATTTCACCATCCTTTGCGTATTGCACCGAAAATTCCTCACACGAAAATCTGTTGCTTTGCTGTAATATAACGCTCAGATATTCATCAATAACGGTTATTTCCGGCTCGTCGAGCTGCACGCCGAGTATTTTTCCGAACGTTTTCTTAAGCTCGGACGATTGTGAGCTGATTTTGCGCATATCAAGCCCGCAGGCGATGACGGTCAGCCTTTCCTCACCGTATACGGCGATGTTTGAGCCGAACAGATCACGGTATATATTGTGCTTTTGCAGCTTTTCGGTAAGCTCCTTATTCAATTCGTTTTCCTTATGCGTCTTTTCAACGGCGCACTGTATCAGATCGGAGATGCGCATATAATCCTCCGCCATGACCTCGGTTTTATTGTGCCGCAGTTTTTCGCTTATGTACGATGAGAGCTTTACGTTTATGCTGACGGTCAGCTTGTCCGCAAAATAGCAGCCCGTCCGTATTTTTTCGGGCAGATCATCCGTTGAAAGAGCGCCCTTGTCGTATATTGCACCGGCAGTTCTTCTTACGTTTACGTCCGACCTTATTCCCTTTGGAAAGCACAGCTTCTTCATAGAGCATTTTTTGCAGAACGTCTCAAATTCCTTTTCACAAAGCTCGCATATTTCGTGTACGGCAGGGCGGCGTTCCCTGTCGGATAACGCGCAAATGACGTCGGAAATGTCAGACAGTGTTTTTGAAAGATTGTCATATCCGTTATGATACATACTGCTTTTTCTTATATTTGCTATTTCTCTGACCGAAACGGCGTTTTTATACATTATGTCGTCTTTGAATATTCTCAGATCGGGCAGTAAGGCGAATTTTTCCGTCGGAATATATATAGCGCAGGCGGCTATTGCTTCGGGCAGGTATACGAGCATTTCCTCGATTCCGAGCGTATATGCTCCGAACACGCCCGCACAAGCCATTGATATGCCGACAGTCCACAGCGATGCATGGAATAACGGAAATCCGCATAAAAATCCGACTATTCCGAAAACGGGACACAGTGAAATATCAAGCGCCGCCCCGCATAAAAATCCCGTAAGAGCACCTCTCAAGGCTCCTCCCTTTCTCGATACGTATACGGAAAATAAAAAGGCGCATATCGCCCC
>JAFYMA010000194.1 GCA_017556845.1 Clostridia bacterium
CAGAGTAAAGCGTTTTATGCGCGATCTTGACGAGGAGCTGTGGCGTTTGGGTGTCGTAGCAAAGACGGAGCATAACGAGGCAGCCCCCTCACAGCACGAGCTTGCCCCCGTATATACTACGGCAAATATAGCGACCGACCAGAACCAGCTTATGATGGAAACGATGAAAAAGGTTGCCGCGCGCCACGAT
This sequence comes from Clostridia bacterium, assembly GCA_017556845.1. Taxonomy (GTDB): domain Bacteria; phylum Bacillota; class Clostridia; order Oscillospirales; family CAG-272; genus RGIG7213. The sequence continues at coordinate 191 of JAFYMA010000194.1, forward strand.
TTAGCGTGCCTGCTTCACGAAAAGCCGTATCTCGGCGTCAGCGGATCGGGTAAGCATAATAACTGGGGCTTGAATACCGATACGGGCGAAAATCTTTTCAAGGCAGGCAAATGTCCGAGCGATAATATAAAGTTCCTTTTGTTCCTCGTTGCCGTTCTGAAGGCGGTGGACGATCATCAGGACCTTTTGAGAATATCCGTTGCAACAGCAGGCAACGATCACCGACTCGGAGCAGCGGAAGCACCGCCTGCGATAGTTTCGGTATTTTTGGGCGACGAGCTGCTTGACATCCTTGAGGGTATAGAAACGGGCGCTTTGTATAACGAAAGACGCCGCGCATCGTTTGAATCGGGCGTTCACATACTTCCGCAGTTCAACAAGGATACAACGGACAGAAACCGCACGTCCCCCTTTGCCTTTACGGGAAATAAATTTGAATTCCGTATGCCCGGCGCGGCAGACTCGGTAGCCGAGCCGAATATAGCGATAAATACGGCTGTATCAGACGCACTTTGCTCATTTGCCGACGTCCTTGAAAATGACGTTAAAAACGGCAAGGAATTAAAGCAGGCCGTAACAGACCTTCTGAAGAGCGAGATAAAGGCGCATAAGCGCATAATATTCAACGGCAATAACTATTCGGAGGAATGGATACAGGAAGCGCAAAAAAGAGGTCTTCTTAATCTGCGCTCAACTCCCGAGGCGCTCAGACTGTTCAACAGCGAAAAGAACGTAGCCGTGTTTGAAAAGTTCGGTGTCCTTTCAAGAGCCGAGGTCGATTCAAGACTCGAAATAATGTACGAAAATTACCGTAAGACGATAAAGATAGAAGGCTGTACGATGATAGATATGGTAAACAAGCATATTTTGCCGTGCGCCTTTGAGTACACCCGTATGCTTGCGCAGACGGCAGGGGCAAAAAAAGCACTTTTGCCCGATATTCAGTGCAAGGCTGAATGTGATACCGTAAAGAAGCTTTCAGAGCTTACGGACAGTGCCGCAGCGTTGCGTGACGAGCTGAAATATGAGCTTGACGAAACGAAGAAATTTACCGTCAAGGCGGATAAGGCGATGTATTACAGAACGAACGTATTTCCCGTTATGCAGAAATTACGCAAGGTATGCGACGAGATAGAGCCGCTGATACCCGCAAGCGTTTTGACGTACCCGACGTATTCGACCCTGATGTTCAGCCTTAACTAAGGAGAAAATGAAAGCGATCAAAAAAATAACGGCGCTTTTTGCGTGCATATCATTCGTGGTATCCGTGCTGGCGGTGAGTGCTTTTGCAGAGGTGACCGTGAACGATTATGAAATACCGATAGATTCAAGCATTGAAACCGTAACGCCAAACGTGCTTTTATACTGCGTTGACAGAGATCAGTATCTGTACGCCAAGGGAGCAGAGCAGTCCGTAAACGTATCGGCATCCGTAAAAATGATGGTCGGCGCAGTCGCACTTGAGCTTTACGGCGATAAGCTTGACGAGATAGTGACAGTAACGCAGGAGCTGCTTGAGGGCGCGCAGGGCTATAACGTAGGATTGAAAAAGGGCGAAAAGGTAACGTACGGATATCTGCTTTCCGCCGTTCTTATGCGCGGGGCAAATGATGCCGCAACGGTGCTTGCAAGGCTTTATAACGGCAATCTTAACGATTTTCTTGCCCTGATGAACGAAAAAGCCAAAGCGTGCGGAGCAGAAAACACGTCATACAAGAACGTGACGGGACTGTACGCAGACGGTATGACGACGACCTTATACGATCAGATAAAAATAGCGCAGTACGCCGCAAGCGTTGAAGGACTTTTGGAAATGACCTCAAAGGATACGTACGTTCTTCACCAGACGGACGAATTGGAGCTTAAAACACTCAACAACCGAAACGGACTTGTCAGAAGCACGACTAAATATAAGACTGAGGGCGTAACGGGGCTTTGCTACGGCACTACCGACGAAAGCGGCGATGTGCTTATGGTCAGCGCGGAGATCGGCGGTATGACGTATTTTATGGCTCTGTACGGCGGTACGGAGTACGAAAACGAGGACGATAAAACGCTCGAAACGTCAGTTTACGTCGATGCAAGAACGCTTCTTAAATACGCATCGGAGGGCTTCGGCTTTAAAACGGTGCTCAGCACGGGCAAGCCGCTTTGCGAGGTTCCCGTGAAATATAATACGACTGTCGATTCGGTCCATCTCGTTGCGGAAAGCGAGATAACTCTGTATCTTCCGACAACGCTTGATGTCGAAAAGGATCTTAAATACGAAATAACGGTATTCAAGGAATCCCTTGACGCTCCCGTGCAGGAAGGACAGGCAGAGGGCAGAGTAACGGTGTATTACGCAGGTCAGCAGCTATGCTCTGCCGATCTTGTGACGAAAAATCCCGTATCAAGAAACAAAATACTGTACGTTATAGATCAGATAGAGGAATTTACGAGCAGCCGCAGGTTCGTTATAACCGTTATAGTATTTCTGCTGATCGCACTTGCGTACGTTCTTATAACGTCGGCAGTCAGACACGCAATGAAGAAAAAACGCAGAAGACTGCGGTAATAATGAGAAAGGGGGCGTTTTTGTGGACGGCTTCAGACACGAGCACAAATATTATATCCCGTTGCACGAGGCACTTAATATCGCATCACGTCTGAACGGCATAATGAGGCGTGATCCCCACAGCGATGAAACGGGTAAATATCTCATATCGAGCGTTTATTTTGACAATTACGAAAATCGGGCGCTCAAGGCATCTGAATTCGGCGTGGCGCGCAGACATAAATTCAGAATAAGGGCATACAACAGAAGCGACAGCTTTATAAGCCTTGAAAAAAAGGAAAAGGTGCGTGACCTTTGTAAAAAAACATCCGTAAGGATAGACCGCAGAATATACGATAATATAATGTACGGCGACGGCTCTCTTTTGCTGACGCTGAACGATCCTGTGGCAGACGAGTTTTACGTTGCACTCCGATCACAGCTTTACAGACCTAAAACGATAGTGGAATATAACCGCAGAGTATTCGTTCATCCCATATCGGATACGAGGGTGACAATAGACACGAACATAAAGGGCTCAAGTGCAGGGTGCGATCTGTTCTGCGACAGTGGATCGCTCGTTTACACGGTATCGCCTGCAAGGGCGGTGCTTGAGGTGAAATACAACGATTTTCTGCCTGAATTTATAGCAAGCGTTCTGCCGCATTTCGGCGCAACGGTGCAAACATCAATTTGTAAATACGTGTTCGGAAGAACATTTAAATAAGGAGATATGATATGACACAGTATCTTACATCATTTTCTGATATTTTCAAAAACAGCTTTCTTGCAGACAATGCCGCAAGCACGCTGACGGTCCCGAAGGCGCTGCTCATTCTTGCAGTATCGCTCATTCTCGGCGCAGCCTTGTGCCTCGTTTACAAGATAACGTACAGAGGCGTTCTGTTTTCAGCGAGCTTCTGTCTGTCGCTTCTTGCAATACAGCTTATAACGACGCTCATAATTATGACGGTAACGTCAAACGTCATTCTGTCGCTCGGTATGGTCGGCGCTCTTTCAATAGTCCGTTTCCGTACGGCGATAAAGGACCCTATGGACATAGCGTTTCTGTATTTTGCAATATGTATCGGTATTATGACGGGCGCAGGACTTCTGTGGCTGGCTGTGATCGGCATCATCGCCGTCGGCATTATACTGATCGGGGCAGGTAAGATACCTGCAAAAGAGGCAGCGTACATACTTATGGTAACGGTTGATGAGCAGGACGAGGAGGCAGTAGCCAAATACGTTGAAAAAAGCACGTCAAGATCAAGCCTTAAGTCAAAGAATATAACGGGCGGTATTTCCGAGCTTGCATTTGAGGTAAAGCTCAAGGGTAATTCCACGAAATTCTTAAATAAGCTGAGCGCATATCCCACGATATCATCCGTAACGATAGTAAAGGCGTCGGGAGAGTATATTTAAGCTGTTGAAACGGTGAAAGGTACGGTAATATTTTGAAAAG
>JAFYMA010000195.1 GCA_017556845.1 Clostridia bacterium
AAAATCACGGATGTATTTTGTTACCTTGCTGGCACTATATGTGATAACGTGCTTTGCAAAATATGCTATATCGTCGCAGTTTTGCATCAAGGAAAAAACATCTTCTATTGCCTGCACACTTTGCGCCAATGCTTCAAAAATCAATCCATTTCTAATTTCACAAATAATTGTTTCCTCAGCTTTTTCTTCTGCCTTTATCTTTTCCTGATATTCAAAAACAGCCTGCTCGAATGTCTTTCCGCCGTCAATTGCCGCCTTGATCTCCTCTGCTGCTGCTTTTGCCTTTTCGTTTGCAGCCTTCTTTTCAGCATCGGTCGCCTTTTCGTCAAAATCAGCATTTACAGTGTATCTGTTGTAATCAACATACTGATATTTTTTTTCGTTTTCGTTGTAATGTGTGTCATAATCGGAGCTTGAATACTCAAAGCCTTCTGTAAGCTGCTGAGCGTATTTGCTTGCAAGAGCCTGAAGCTCGATAACGTACTGAATGTCGGATGCCTTAAGGCCCTTTGAGCCGTACATCTGACCGAGAGATACGCCCTGCTCCTTAGCGTATTTCTTCATTTCCTTCATCTGCTCTTTGATGTCGTCCTTTTCTTCCTTTGTAAGCTCTACACCGTTAGCCTTTGCTTCCTCGCAAAGAACGAGACATTCCTTCAAAGAGGAAACAGAGTTCTCAAGGAAAACGTCAAGCCATGACTGAGTTGTAGATCCGAAATACATCTGCTGACTCAGGGGCTTGGACGTATCGAAGCCTGCGCTTGATGCATAGCCGTATGATGCATATGTGCTGTACTGCTGATTGTAGTTGTAGTACACCATATAAGTAAGGTGTGCATTGTTGAATTCGAAGTTTTCGCTCTTCAAAGCGGTAGTCGTATGCATAGATACCCAGTCTGCAACTCCCGTAGGCTTCAACGCCGCAATAAGAAGTCCTGCAACGAGTATTATTGCTATTACTACCGTTAAAACGGTTTCCCAAGGCGACTTTTTAGCAGCCGCGCCTGATTTTGTAGTTTTGATCTTGTCATTTGCCATAATGTTATTCCAACCTTTACATAATTATCTTCATCAGTATATCACAGTTTGTTGCATTACTGAAATGAGTAATATTTAATATTTTGTAAAATAATTATTATCTTACCTTTGTAGCGAGCGTTGCGATACCGCTTTTTAGTGATGATACGAGTGCGTCACATTCATCAAATGTATTATTATATCCGAGACTTATGCGTATCGTGCTGTCTGATTCATCCTCTGTAAGTCCGAACGCCGTCATTGCCTGCGAAACACCCTTGTGATGCGACGAGCAGGCAGAACCGCTTGATACGTATATCCCTTCAGATTCGAGATGGTGAAGCATTACCTCGCTTTTTATTCCATTTACCGTAACGCTTATTATCGAAGGGGAAACTCTTTCACTTTTCGGTGTATTTATTCTCACACCATCTAAACGGCTTAAAGCATCAACAGCATATTTTCGCAAAATCTCTGTATTTTTAAGATTTTCCGAATAATTCTTCATACCGTATTCGACCGCCGCCCCGAATGCGTGAATATGTATCACGTTTTCTGTTCCCGATCGGATACCGCCCTCTTGTCCGCCGCCGAAAATATGCGGACTTATCGCCTTGCGCTTTATTACATCACCGCTGACGTATAACGCGCCTATTCCCTTCGGTGCGCCTATCTTATGTCCGGATACGGTTATAAGATCTGCTCCGGTCAGCTTTGCATTGACCTGAGCTTTCATAAACGCCTGCGTTGCATCCGTGTGGAATATAACGTCGGGATTTACTCTTTTACAGAGCTTTACAAGACGCTTTATATCGTATTCCGCACCGCTTTCGTTATTGACGGTCATAATCGAGACTAAAAACGTCTTACCGTCAACCGACGAAAGCAACGCTTCTTCGTTTACTATTCCGTTTTCGGTGGGTATTCTGACGATCTGAAAGCCGCGTTTTTCAAGCTCGCTTGCACATGCTGAAACAGACGGATGCTCACTGTCGGTTATAACGATCCTTTTACCGACATTTGAAGCCTTCGCGTATGCTGTGCCGAAAAGAGCAAGATTGTTTGCCTCTGTTCCCGAGCCTGTAAAATACACTCTTCCCTTTGCTGTATCGCCAAGTGCGCCGAGTAATATTCCGCGCGCTTTATTAACGATCCTTTCCGATCTGACTCCCAGAAGATGAAGCGATGAGGGGTTTCCGTACAGCTCAAACGCTTCTGTCATAGCTTGTCTTGCAGCATCACACAACGGTGTTGTTGCAGAATTGTCCATGTAGATCACTTTCATTTTTCAACAGAGCCCGTTTTTATCATAAAATTGTTACATACGGATGTAAACGACTCATAATTTTTATCATACAGATCGGGGCTTGATGTATAAGTAAGTATATACGCACTGCCGTCACGCACGCAAACAACGGAGCAATATTTGTATTCAACACCCGTAAGTGAGGCTGTATAAACGTATTTTTTTGCATCGTTACCCGAAAGAGTTGCATTTTCCCCATCGGTTACAATAGTGTAATTCGTAAAGCTCTTTGAAAACTCATCGGCGTATTCCTGCCAATATGCTGCGGCATCAGCTGCCGCCGTTGCAACGCGTATTGCGGAAATATTCGTACGGTCCAACTCTGAAACATACGCACAGGGAGTCGCGGTCGATGCATCTATTACCCAATCCTGCGGAACGTACATTTTAAAATACGCCCCCTGCCCGCTTGCAAGCTTCATGCCGGAAGGTGCAGATTCATCAACGACTCCCGCACCCTGAGTCGAACAGCTTACAAAGCACAATATTGCAACAAGTGTCAACAGTAAAACAGATATTCTTTTCATTTCGTTACCGGATATCAACCTTTCTTATTTTCCAAGCTGTGTTTTTATAGATGCGCTTCTTGCCTTTATAAAGCTCATCAGGGAGTTTGCCCGGCCTTCATCAAATTCGCCTGCAAACATATCGTATCCGTAAAAGGAAGTTGTATCGTTCTTTACGTTTTCATCTATGAGAGCCTTGACGGAATTGCACTTATCGGGCAGCTCATCCATAAATTCAGACAGCTTATTGACGTACTGCATATATTCATCGTAATATACGCTTTGCGAAAGCAGATTTGAAACGAGAGGGCGTGCAGATGCTTCCACGCTGAAATACGGAGCCTTGACATCTGCATCAATAAGCGAAAGCTTAATTGCGTAGTTATCCTTACGCAAAGACGTATCCGTTCCGAACGCCAGATTGAAGTCCCACGGTATCATCTTCGTTTTACCGTCAGATTCGTAAAAATAGTAATTACGTGCCCTTTCGCCTATATACGAGTCTTCATTTGCTATTACCGCATTAACTGCAGTATACTTCAAAACACTCGAAATATCAAGGACA
>JAFYMA010000196.1 GCA_017556845.1 Clostridia bacterium
ACCATCTTACTTTTGACATACCTTGTTGTAAAATAACACTCAAAATAGAAAAAGAAACAATTTGAATTTTTTCTATTTTACATCTAATTTTAAGATGTTTATTTTTAGACCTTACACCTTATTGATATATGGTTATAACCATTGTGCATATATATCTTTTTGCCAGAGAAAACAAACGCTGTATTCGTTGTGAAACCGCATCGCGCCAGGCTCGTATAAAGCGTGATGAGTCGTGGAAACATAACATTTAGTTGTGCAGTGATAGCTTTGATCAATGCTATTGTCTATATGATTTCTTTGCAGTAGTATTCAAATCTTTTCGTTTTTTTATTGTGTACTTAAAGATGAGGATTGCATTTGAATTACAAAATGATATAAAAAGATTTCACATTCTGCGTAATGCGGACTGTGAAATCTTTTTTTGTATTTAAAATCATAAAACATTTGATTTTTTTAAAATCTGATTTGTGGTTTCGCCGTTATATGTAAACTTCAAATCGTCATAATCAAATGGAATCTCAGAAGATGCGGACAGCTTTATGAGCTTATAGTTGAGCCTCAGGCGATCTTCATTTGCTTTGATCGAATTACGTATATGTTCTTTTTTGATTTCATCGGCATTATCAATCACGGTGTCAAGTGAAGAAAATTCCTTTAAAAGTAATGAGGCGGTTTTTGGTCCTATTCCTTCGGCACCCTTTATATTGTCCGCTTTGTCGCCTACGAGTGATTTGTAGTCAGCGTATTGAAAAGGGAATATACCGAGCTTTTCTTTTATATACTCTTGGGTGCACAGAACAGAGCTTTCTCCTCTGTACCGTAAGATGTGAATATTTTCGCTTATCAGCTGAAAGAAATCACTGTCCTGAGATGAAATAATTACCTTTTCTGCCTTGCCGTACTTAAGTGCATAAGCGGCTATAACGTCATCTGCCTCGCAGCTTTCGGTTTCATAATACCGTATACCGATCGTATCAAGACAAGAAAATATATGCGGTAACTGTGAAAAGGGAATATCTTCCTCGGGTAATTGATCAAAATCGGGGCGGTTTGCTTTATAATCCGGCGATAACTCGCATCTTGCGTTTTCACATTCGCCGTCGAATACAACTATAATGTGCGACGGAGAATACCACCGTGCCATTTTCAAAAGTGCGCCGATAAAACCGAGTGTTCCGTGTATGGCAAAGCCATTGCTATTAAATATTCGCGACGGCATACCGTAAAACATTTGAAAAAGCAGGTTGCTGCCGTCGACTATAAGTAACGTATTCATTTTTAACCTAATAAATATCCTCAGAGCCGAAGCCCTGAGGATATATTTTTTGAAATTTTATTATGCCGGTGCTTTCGAGCCCTTTTGCATATATACATCCAATACGGTCGTATTTGCGTGGTGAGACCAAACGCTGAAGTAACCCGAATTTTCGAGATTTGTAAGACCGCAGAAGAACATCTTACCTGCTGCATCGCGAACACATATCTGATTATATGTCGTATCTACTCTGATAGAGCATACAAGATAACGTGTTCCGTCTCCGGGATACATATAATACTTGATGACATCACCTGCATCGACAACGCTTATTCTGCGTGCCTGAGCAAACGTAACGGGAAGCTGAACTCTTGCCATTACCTCGCTCCATAATGTTCCGTGGAGGTTAGGACCGTATCCAACGCCTGTAAACAGTGTAGCAAAAGCAGAGTCGCTGAAGCACAACCAAATACCGCCAGCTTTTGTGGGATTGTGATTTGATGCGGGAAGTCTTACACCTACGTGAGCGCCGTTATGTTCGCTTGATTTGTACATATTCTGATAACCGCGGTCAGCTACTGATGCCACGGAAAGATGGATCTCATACTGATATTCGTTATACGGATTGTACGAATTGGGCATTACGAGCTGATATGCGCCGTTGTTAGGCCATGATACGTTAGAGAAGTTTGCTATCGTTGAGGGATTTGCAGAGGGAGCTGCATACGTATCGGATACGGAATTGTATATCTTGGAAAGGGAATTAGCAGGAAGTCCTGCGGGGTTAGGACGCATTGCGTACATAAACGATGAGTTTATTGCTTCGTTGAAGGGCAGGTTCGTGTTTTCTACGTATGCATAACCGCCGATTCTCTGTATTCTTTCAGTAGAACCGTGGTCGTAACGCTGGTTTGTACCTGCACAGATGAACTCGTGACCGGGGATATATACGATATCGCCCTTGCGAACCTGGCTTATGTTCGTTATCTTGGTAAATCCGTACTTGCTCTGAAGAGTTTCTGCGGGAAGACCGCCGTGGAAGTATACCTGGTCTGTAAATCCTGCGCGGTAGAGAACCCACGATACGAATCTGTTACAGCTTGACACCGTTTCGGCGGGATTTATAGCGCCCGCAACAGAACCCGTGTAGAAGTTATATGCAGGGTTTATCATACTGTCACCGTAAACGAAGTTGTTGTAGTTACAGAAATCCGTAACCCATCTTGCTTCACGCATGATTATTTCAACAAGCTCGTCATATGTAGGCGGAATATAATCAGGCTCAACCTTGATCTCGTACGTTTCGCCGAGATTTGCTTTAGCCGCAGTTATATCAGCCTTGGTTATAGAACCGTCACCGTTAACATCTACATCCTCGCTGTACGGAAACGCCGACGGGTTTGCAATATGCTTTTTTATTCTTATCAAATCCTTTGTATTGATAATA
>JAFYMA010000197.1 GCA_017556845.1 Clostridia bacterium
ATATTGATGAAAAGGATTTTAAAAACGAACGATTCTGCCCTAAATGTAACAATAGGTATCCGGACCGCGCACGTAAGGTATGTCCGCACTGCATGAATAAAAAGCATCTGTATTTAAGGTTGTTTGACTTTACAAAGGGGTATAGAGGATATATCGTAATAATTCTTCTTACGCTCGTATTAACGAGCGCGCTCGCCGTTGTTTCTCCGTATATCTCATCATCGTTTTTATATAATCAGGTAATTGAGGTCGGCGGAGAGTTTTACGGAAATATAGCGCTTGTTATATTCCTTGTAGTAACCACGACGATATTGAAAATGATCGTTAACGTTATAACCGGTATAGCAACTGCGGCAATATCGGGAAAGGTCATATACGATCTGAAAAAAACGATATTTTCCGCAATAAGCAGACTTTCGATGTCATTTTTCACTTCAAGGCAGACGGGCGGTCTTATGACGCAGATCAACAATGACGCCAACAGTATCTATTGGCTTTTCGTTGACGGTGTGCCGTATTATCTTATAAACATAATACAAGTCATTGCCGTTGCGGTAATAATGTTCACGATGAACGTACCGCTTGCCATATATTCGATAATACTTCTGCCGCTCTTTCTGTATCTGCTTTCAAAGGTACATTCAAAGCTTTCGACGCTTCATTCAAAGCGCTATTCAGCCGCAAGGGCGTTAAGCTCTGCGATAGGTGATTCGTTGAACGGCGTTCGTGTCGTAAAGGCTTTTGCCCGTGAGGATATAGAAAGCAGCCGCTTCAATGACAGATCGGTAAATCTTGCAGAATCTCTTAAGCGCACTACGTATTTCAATAACACCGCACTGCCCGCAGTAAACATAATTATGTATTTAAGTAATATCATAGTATGGGGCGTGGGCGGCTGGATGATAATGTCGGCAACCTCTGATATGGATTACGGAACGCTGGTTACTTTTTTGTCATACGTGGGCATGCTCACCTCGCCCCTTTCAATGTTTGTCAATATGTCGCATTCACTGTCCGAATGTGCAAATGCAATGCAAAGACTTTTTGAAATAGCAGATGCTGAGCCTGAGGTGCTCGAGCCTGAAGATCCCGTTCATATCGAGCAGGTACAAGGTAACGTAGAATTTAAAGACGTTGAGTTTTCATATTCCAAGGACAGAAAGATCATCGACGGAGTTTCCTTTAATATAGAAGCCGGAGGCATAATCGGTATCGTGGGTCATACAGGTGCAGGCAAAAGCACGCTCGCAAATCTGCTTATAAGGTTGTACGACGTTACGGCGGGTGAAATACTGATCGACGGTATAAACGTAAAGCAGCTTTCATTTGATACGCTGAGGCGGAATATTGCGATAGTATCGCAGGAAACGTATTTATTCGTCGGTACTATCCTTGATAACATTAAATATGCAAAGCCGGATGCGACGTACGATGAAGTGATAAGTGCATCAAAGATCGCAGGCGCACACGATTTCATAATTAAATTGCCCGATGCATACGAAACGAAGATCGGATTTGGAAACAAGGATCTTTCGGGCGGCGAAAGACAAAGAGTGTCAATTGCAAGGGCAATATTGAAAAATCCGAAAATTTTGATACTTGATGAAGCAACAGCCGCTATGGATACTCAGACGGAACGTCGGATACAGTATGCCTTGAATCTTTTGACAAAGGGAAGAACGACGATCATGATCGCACACCGTCTTTCAACGCTGCGTGATGCTGATAAGCTCATCGTTATTGAAAACGGAAAAATGCCCGAATTCGGAACACACACGGAGCTTCTTGCCCAAAAAGGCGTATACCATAAGCTGTATAAGCTTCAAATGGAAGCACTTAAGAATATTGGAATAGAGGAATAATGGAAGAAAAAAAGATCGATCTGAAGGACGTGGTGAAGGTTACGTACCTTACACCCGAAAATGCGCATTTCAGCGAAAAAAACAGTTTTCTGTCGTTCAAGGGAACGGTTTTACAGCCCGACGATAATTACGTGTACCGTGAGGTCGAGGTTGAGCATAAAAGAATATTTTTACAAAGAAATTTCCCAAATGACTGTTATTATACTTATATTTCCGTTCTTGATGAGAATAACGCTGAAATAGGAATAATAACCGATGTTGAGCAATTTGACGAGAGAACTGCCGAAATCCTTAAGCGAGAGCTTAAACGAAAGTATTTCATAACGAGAATAGAAAAAATTATTTCCGTGAAGGAAAAATACGGTTTTTCATATTGGAAGACCGAAGCTGAAGGCAAGGAGCTTTCATTTACGTTGCAGGACACATCCCGCAGTATAACAAAAACATCGGATGACCATCTGTTTATAACCGATATCGATGGAAACAGATACGAAATAGAATCGTTTTCTGCACTTGACAGGAAAAGCCGTAAGGCGATAGAGTTGTATATTTGATTATGGGGAAATTAAGATCATTTATCGGCAGAATATACCGAAAGATTTTCAAAAAGCCAATTCCCGTTTCTTCAAACGAGCGTATGGGCAGACTTCTGGGAAAGCTTCCTGCTGATGCATTAGACTATGAAAACGAAAAAATAATAACCGTTTTGGCATACGATTACAACATGGATAACGAATCCGTTGACGGCGTTCTCGTGTTTACGGATAAGCTTTTGAGGACCTTTGAAAACGGTGTTGAAAAAATATCCATGTCATTGGATGATGCGGATGAATTTAAGTACAATGCATATGTCGGAGTTTGCGCTGCCGAATACAAAAAAGACGGAGAGTATTTTTGTCTCTGCCGTTGTAAAATGACGGGTGCAGATGCTTTGACGAGTGCCGTGAGATTATTCAACCACTGTAAGCAAACGGGAAAGTACCCTCATGCCTCGACTGATCTTCTTAAACGAATATGTCCAAAATGCGGAGCTGTTTTGCCGAGAAATTCAAGCACCTGTATGGCTTGCGTTAATAAGAGCGCACTGTTCAAAAGGGTATGGCAGATAATAAGTCCGTTCAAGTTTCGATTATTGCTTGCATCTGTTCTGTTTTTTGCAACTACGGCTGTAAATCTCCTTTTTCCGTATATAAATCAGCTACTCGTTGACGGATATATCGAAAATGAGGGAATGAAATCACAGATAGCCGCCGGTGGCGGTAAGCAGGTTATGTTTATGTTCCTGCTCGTGCTGCTTTCTATGCTCGGGGCGTATATTCTCAGCTATCTGGTCGGTGTTATACGAAATCTTCTGATGCTTCATATAGGCACAGATCTTATAGTAAGGCTCAGAAAAACGGTTTTTGATAAGGTACAGCAAATGTCACTGGCGACTGTATCCAAAAAAACGACGGGAGAGCTGATGCGGCGTATCACAACGGATACGTCACAGGTTGAAAATTTCATATCAGGCCAGCTTCCGAATATATTGAATCAGGTGTTCCTGCTCATTGCTATCGGAACGATACTGTTTATGTATGACTGGCGTCTTGCTTTGGCAATAATTCTTCCCGTACCGATAGCCGCTTTTGCAATGCGCCGCTTCTGGACGTTTACACACAAGAT
>JAFYMA010000198.1 GCA_017556845.1 Clostridia bacterium
AAGCTTTCGGATATCACAATTCCCGACGGTGTTTTTTCAATAGGCGGTATGGCATTTAATTCCTGCCAATCGTTAACAAGCATTTCTCTGCCCGAAGGCGTAACGTCGGTCACTCACTCTCTTTTTGAAAAATGCACCTCGCTCACAAGCATAACACTGCCGAAAACGATAACGGCCATCGAGCCGAGAGCATTCGCATCGTGCCCGATAACTGAATTTGTATGCGGTGAAAACGTCGAAAAGCTCGGTTATGCAGTATTTTCAAACTGCGACAAGCTGACGAATGTCACGTTGAACGATAAGATAACGGCAATTCCCGATATGGCGTTTTACGAGTGCTCTGTATTATCACAGATAACGCTTCCTGCATCTTTAACCGAGATAGGCGAAAGAGCATTCTTTTCCTGCCTTGCCTTAACGAATGCGGAAATTCCCGCATCGGTAAATAAAATAGGAAAAAGTGCATTTTTCAACTGTGCAGATCTTAAAACAGTTAATATTCCGAGCGGTATAACAAAGCTTAACGACGATTTATTTTACAACTGCCGCTCGCTTAATACGCTGAATATTCCCGCCACTGTAACGTTTATAGGCAAAGACGTTTTCAAGGAATCGGCAATGACTACAATCAATTTCGACGGTAGTCAGGAGCAGTGGAAGGCGTGCAAGGGTGACTCTGATTACTCAGCTATAACGGTCAATTTTTCAAAGTAAGAAAGGAAATATTGAAATGAGCATACTTAACGATATATCCGAAAAGCTCCAGAAGGGCAGAGCCCGCGAAATAGGCGCTTTAATAGATCAGGCTCTCGCAGAAGGAATAAGTGCAGAGGATATACTTAACGGCGGTCTTATCGCAGGTATGTCCGTTGTCGGTGAAAAATTCAAAAACGGTGAATTGTATCTGCCTGAGGTAATGATGGCGGCGAGAACTATGGACACGGGCGTCAACGTGCTGAAGCCGCATCTGTCATCAAGCGGAGTTGAGCCGATAGGCAAGGCAGTTATCTGCACCGTAAAGGGTGACAAGCACGATATAGGCAAAAATCTTGTAAAAATGATGATAGAGGGTATGGGTATAACCTGCGAGGATCTTGGTGTTGACGTTTCCGCGGAAAAGGTCGTTCAGGCAGTACAGAGAACGAACGCAGACATCGTATGCCTTTCTTCCCTTCTGACAACGACGATGGGAGAAATGAAGACGGTCATAAAGGCGCTTGAGGACGCAGGACTCCGCGATAGCGTAAAGGTGATGGTCGGCGGTGCTCCGCTTACACAGAGCTTTGCTGACGAGATCGGTGCTGATGCTTACACGCCCGACGCTGCAAGTGCATCACAGCTTGCAAAGGAATATCTTATCAATAAATGAGAAACAAAGAAAACGTTCTGTTTGATAAATTAAAAAGTCTTGATCCCTATCTGCTTATTCCCACGGTGCTGCTCACGATATACGGGATCGTGGTTATTTCGTCAGCCTCGGGCTACATAGGCGGGGGGAACAACCTCGTCACAGTACAGATAATCGCATCGACTCTCGGATTTTTCGGTATGATATTTCTGTCAGTTTTCAATTATGACAGATTTCTGAAGCGCTTTGTCATCCCCGTATTTATTGCCGCGTGTATTCTGCTCATTCTGCCGATAGCAGAGGATATTCCGAGCATGCTTCACGGATCATTCGGAAATAATGACATCTGGATAGCCATTCCGTACATCGGTGTCAATCTGCAGCCGTCAGAGGTAGTAAAGGCGTTGTTTATTCTGACGTTCGGATATCATCTCGGCATACTGCGTGAAAAAAATATCAACACTCCGAAAAGCCTTTTTCTTATGTGTGCCCACGGCGGTATAATAATGCTTTGCGTTATGCTTGAAAAGGATCTCGGCGCTATGATCTCATTCGGTATCATTTTCGTCGGTATGTGCTTTTGTGCAGGCGTAAGCATTTGGTATCTTATCGGTGCGTTGGGTGCACTCGTCGTAGCATTTCCGATAATCTGGCGTTTTTTGGACGAGTATCAGAAAATGCGTATACTCGTCGGCTTCGATCCTATGCAGGACCCTGAGGGGTACGGCTATCAGGTCATTCAAAGTATGCGCGCAATAGCCAACGGCGGCGTTACGGGAATGGGATACAAGGGCGGCACGATATCGCAAAATCCCATAGAATCCATTTTGCCGGCAAGACATACCGATATGATTTTCGCCGTTATGTGTGAGGAATTCGGATTTATCGGAGCGATAGTATATTTCATTCTTATAATCGCTCTCGTTTTCAGAATACTGATAATAGCAAGAAGAAACAGAGAAAACTACGGTATATATATGTGTGCGGGCGTTGCGTGCGTATTCATATTTCAGACGATTGAAAATATCGGTATGTGTCTTGGGCTTTTACCCGTTATCGGAATAACCCTGCCGTTTATGAGCTACGGCGGCTCGTCCATCGTAAGCCTTTATATGTGCGTGGGAATAGTTATGAGCGTAAGCATACATCAAAACGATATCTCCTCGAAGCGCATCATAAAACTGAAATAATATAAAAAACTGACATTGATATGCGTGATGTCCTTAACGGACAAATCACGCATCGAGATAAATCCCTAACGGGATTTTCGATATGTTGCCAGCGCAACTCGATATGCCTACGGCTCGATATGTTTGCTCCGCAAACGAGGGATTTATCTCATATCGAATTGTCGCGAAGCGACAATATATCGAGCTTGAACAAAGTGAAAGCATATCGAGTCAACGAAGTTGACATATCGACAGAAAGAAAAAACAGAGCAAGAATAGAAGGTTTTATATCCTTTTATCCTTGCTCTTTTCTGCTTGTATAAGGGTTTGGGCTTAGCCCATTTGCGTTTGTACCCGACAAACGCGATGCTCGCACTTAGCGACATTTTTTTAAATTCTCCGCTAAGAGTATCACCCATAATAATGTCAGTTTTTTGTTTATCGTATCATACGAACTGAGAATTATACAGTGTACTGTAAAATCCGCCCTTTTCAAGAAGCTCTGCGTGCGTGCCCTGCTCTGATATTTTCCCGTCCTTTACGACCAAGATCACGTCAGCGTTCTGAATAGTCGAAAGGCGATGTGCGATGATAAAGCACGTTTTGTTTTTCATAAGCTCGTTCATAGCCTGCTGTATCTGCATTTCGGTCCGCGAGTCAACGTTCGACGTCGCCTCGTCAAGTATAAGCATCGGAGCATCTGATAAAAATGCGCGCGCTATCGTTATAAGCTGCTTTTGTCCTTTTGAAATATTCACTCCGTCATCGGACAAAATGGTATCGTATCCGTCGGGCAGGCTTTCTATATATTCGTCTATTTTTGCACTTTTTGCCGCCTCGTATACCTCTTGTCTTGTTGCATTTTCCTTGCCGTATACGATATTATCGTATATCGTTCCGTAAAACAGCCACGTATCCTGCAATACCATAGTGTACGCTGAACGGAGCGATGAGCGCTTTATATCAAGTGCGGGAATTCCGTCCATTCTTATCTGCCCCTTTTGCGGATCATAAAATCTCATAAGCAGATTTATGATCGTCGTCTTTCCTGCTCCCGTCGGGCCTACTATCGCAACGGTCTTTCCTTTTTCCGCCTTTACCGTTACGTCTGACAGAATTATCTTATCGTCAGTATAGCCGAATGTGACATTGTCAATATCAACGTTACCCTTGACGTTTTCGAGCTCTGTTGCATTTTCTCTGTCTTTCTTTTCAGGCTCCTCGTCGATTATTCTGAATACACGCTCGG
>JAFYMA010000018.1 GCA_017556845.1 Clostridia bacterium
CAACTACTATTACTCCGTTCGTGGACAGCTTTATTCCGAACGGCACGCCGCCGGGGATAACGTGGAGTCTGTCGTGGACAGACAGACTGACTGTCTTTACGTCTACGCCGAATACCGAAACCGTAGCGCTCGTTTTTTCATCGTCATCAGCTGCCGTTTTCAGTTGTACGAACGACGGCAGATCAGCACTTTCTCCGCAGAAATACGAAATACTGTCGTCTATTGCGTTATCTGCGTATCCTGCCGATGCCGTAAAGCACGCCAGCAAAGCGAAGAAAACACCGAACAGCGCCCGTCCTGCCTTGTATTTTATTCTATTCATTCATTTTGAACCTTGCCTTTCCAAATCTGTATACTGTATTATTGACCGTATAAGAAAAATAATTCCTCGCCGCTTTGAACGGCATTATTATTTTTGACGCTTTCGAGCGTATTATCCGAAGAAAAAAATAATATGTTATCCAATTATTTATAAGCTGTCTGAAAATGCAGAAAAAGCCTTTAAATAAACGATTTTTTGAAAAAAACGCACAAATGATATTTACAAATCTTTTTGTGCGTGATATAATTATTATAATAGCAATAAGGCTACTGCTATTATTCGCGAAAGGGGTGTTTTTAATGCATCGAATACTTACGATAAGCGGCGTATATATGTGCCTTCGGGCGTATGTCGGCAATATTCCTATGCGTTATCAGGAAAAATACGGCGAGGGCTTCGAGTTTTTGCCGGGCGGAAAGGGCGTTGTGGCAGCCGCAGCGTTTTCTGCCTTGGGTGCTGACAGTATGCTTTGCGCAAAAATGGCAAATGACGCAAACGGAAAAACACTGGCTGAATTTTTCAGTGCGGCAAACGTTTCCTGTCGTTACGAATCAAAGGCAAAAACGGATAAAACGGGTTATCAGCTTACGATATTCGAAAACGATTCATCGTGGCGCACCGTAAAATTTGCGGGAGCAAATATGGCTCTTACTGCCGACGATGTTGAAAGTGCGTTCACCTGTATGCCCGACGCCGTGTACATTCAAAAGGAAGTGCCGGACAAGATAATAATCGAAGCGTGCCGCCTTGCTCACGAAAAGGACATACCGATATTCTATCAGCCGTGCGGTCCAAGAGGCGAGCTTACCCCTGCAATGCTCGGCGAATTGGAGATGTTTATCGTCGACGCCGAGGACGTTTTTTCATACAGCGGCGTTGAAATGAGGGACTTTGAAAGCTATCTTCAGGCGTGTATGGCACTTGAATCACGCGTCAGAGCAAAAAAATACGTTGTTCGTATCGACGACGAAAGAGGAACGTTCATATACGACAGCAAATTCCATAACATCATAGAGCCTCATACGATAGCGACCGTTGACAAGGGAGGTGCGTTTGAGATATTCGGCGCTGCCACAGTTTGCGAATATCTGAAAAGCGGAAACTTCCGCAGAAGCGTAACGTACGGAAATATTGCCTATTCGCTTTCAGCTTCAAGGCTCGGCGACGTGGATTCTATTCCGACGGCAAACGAAATAGACGATCATATCAAAGAAAACGGTATTGATCTCGGTTAAAAAATTGTAAATAAAACGCAAGCTCGGTTGACAATTTTATATTGCACATATATAATTATTATTTAATAAGCTAACAACGCCGTTTGACATATGCCGGCGATTGTGTCTGAACGGTAAAATCAATTTGCGTCGGAGAAGAGGTGTGGAATGTTTAACTGTAACGAAAAGGATAAGTTTGTTAAAGAAGGCTTGACATTTGACGACGTGCTGCTTATACCTGCAAAAAGCGATATTTTGCCTGCGGATATAAATCTTGGCACAAGACTTACGAAAAAGATCTCTCTTAATATCCCGCTTATGAGTGCGGCAATGGATACCGTAACCGAATCAGGACTTGCTATTGCTATGGCAAGAGAGGGCGGTATAGGTATAATCCACAAGAATATGTCCATTGACATTCAGGCTGACGAGGTACAGCGCGTTAAGCGTTCCGAAAACGGAGTTATTACGGACCCGTTCTATCTCGGCGCGGAAAACTACGTTTACGAGGCAGATGCTCTTATGAAAAAATATCGCATTTCGGGCGTTCCGATATGCGATGAAAATAAAACCCTCATAGGCATCATCACCAACAGAGATATGCGTTTTCTCGTAGATCATAACGTAAAGATAAAGGACGTTATGACGAGAGAAAACCTTGTTACAGCTCCCAAGGGCACGAATCTTTCGCAGGCTCAGGAGATACTCAGAAAGCATAAGATCGAAAAGCTTCCTATCGTGGATGAAAACGGCAAGCTGACAGGTCTTATAACGATAAAGGACATTGAAAAGGCACAGAAATATCCAAATTCCGCAAAGGACGCATCGGGCAGACTTCTCGTAGGCGCGGCTATCGGTGTAACGAATGACGTTCTTGAAAGAGCGGGAAAGCTTCTTACGGCAGGAGCAGACGTTCTTGTGCTTGACTCGGCTCACGGTCATTCCGCAGGCATTATAAGCTGCGTTGAAAGGATCAAAAACGCATTTCCCGATTGTCAGCTTATTGCAGGTAATATCGCTACTGCTGCAGCAGCGCACGATCTTATTTCCGCAGGTGCTGACGCAGTAAAGGTCGGCATAGGCCCCGGCTCTATATGCACGACGAGAATTATCGCAGGCATCGGCGTACCGCAGGTAACGGCTATATACGACGTTGCGTGTGAGGCTGATAAATACGGTATTCCGGTTATCGCAGACGGCGGTATCAAATACAGCGGCGACTGCGTAAAATCAATTGCGGCAGGTGCTGAGGTCGTAATGATCGGCTCACTGTTTGCAGGCTGCGAGGAAAGCCCCGGCGACTGCGAGATATTCCAGGGCAGACGCTTCAAGGTATACAGAGGCATGGGCTCGCTTGCGGCTATGGAAAAGGGATCTAAGGACAGATACTTCAAGCAGGGCAACAAAAAGCTCGTTCCCGAGGGAGTTGAGGGAAGAGTTCCTTTCAAAGGTCCGCTTGCCGATACAATATATCAGCTCGTAGGCGGCTTGCGCTCAGGTATGGGATACTGCGGAGCGCACACGGTTGCAGAGCTTCGTGAAAACGGACAGTTTATAAGGATCACAGGAGCAGGCTTGCGTGAATCGCATCCTCACGACATCAGCATTACGAAGGAAGCACCCAACTACAGCGTACAGGGCTGATTGATGCTCACAAAGCTGTAAATTATGAATAAAAGATCGGTTTTTCCGATAATACTAATGTTGAAAGGTTATTTTTGAAATGACGCTTGTTATTATGGCAGCGGGCATGGGATCACGCTACGGCGGCTTGAAGCAGATAGATCCCATCGGCCCCAGCGGAGAGTTTATAGTTGACTATTCTGTATATGACGCAATAAAGGCAGGCTTTACAAAGATCGTTTTCGTTATCAAAAAGGAAAACGAGGAGATATTCAGACAGACAGTAGGATCACGTATAAAGGGTATAAAGGTCGCATACGCATTTCAGGACGTAAACGATCTGCCCAATAGCTACGTGTGCCCTGAAACGAGGGTCAAGCCCTGGGGAACGGGACACGCAGTTCTTTGCGCCAGAAATGAGGTTGACGGCGGATTTGCCGTTATAAACGCCGATGATTTCTACGGCAGAGAATCGTTTGAGCTTCTTGCAAAGCATATTAAAAATGCGGAAAAGGGAAGCTATTGTATGATAGGATACAACGTATCCAATACGATAACCGAAAACGGCACCGTTTCAAGAGGTGTGTGCGAGGTTAACGGCGGAAAGTTATCCGACGTTGTTGAGCGTAAGAAGATACAGCGTATGGACGGAGAGATAAAGTATTTCGATGAGGAATGCGACACGTGGGTATCAATACCCGAAAATGCAGTCGTTTCAATGAACTGCTGGGGCTTTGCAAAGGATTTCTTTGACGAGCTTGAAAGCGGATTTTCCGATTTTCTGAGGGAAAATATAGACACCGAAAAGAACGAGTATTTCCTGCCGTTCGTCGTTCAGGCGCAGATGAAGCGCGGAGACTGTACGGTAGACGTGTTCACGACTTCGGGCAAATGGTACGGCGTTACATACAAGGAAGACAGACAGTCAGTTGTTGATTCAATAAGAAAAATGGCTGAAAGCGGCGAATATCCGCTCGATCTGTGGGGAAATAAATAAGGAAGGCTTGGTCTTTTTATGGCTGTTTTAGTTGCGGGCGGCGCAGGATTTATCGGATCTCATACGAGCGTTGAGCTTCTTGAGCGAGGCGATGATATCGTAATAGCGGATAACTTTTCCAACAGTAAGCCTGAGGTGCTCAACAGAATAAAGAAAATAACGGGCAAGGAGCTTACGTTCTGCCTTGCCGATCTGTGTAATTACGAAGAAGTAGACGGGATATTTGCAAAATACAGTATAGATTCGGTTATTCATTTTGCAGGCTACAAGGCTGTCGGCGAAAGCGTTGCAAAGCCGCTTATGTATTATGAAAACAACCTTATATCGACCTTCAATATTCTGAAGGCTATGAAGAAATACGGTTGCAATAAGCTCGTATTTTCATCATCTGCAACGGTATACGGTATTCCGAAGACTGTGCCGATAAACGAGGAATTTCCTCTGTCGGCAATAAACCCATACGGACAGACGAAGCTTATGATAGAGAATATCCTCAGAGATTGCTGCAATGCAGACAATGAGCTTTCCGTCGTCCTTCTCAGATATTTCAATCCCATCGGCGCTCACGAAAGCGGTCTTATAGGCGAAGATCCTAAGGGTATTCCGAACAATCTTATGCCGTATATTATGAAGGTAGCATCGGGCGCTTTGCCTCATCTTAACGTATTCGGCGACGATTATCCGACGAAGGACGGAAGCGGTGTGCGTGATTATATTCACGTCGTTGACCTTGCAAAAGGCCACCTCTGCGCTCTTGATTATATGAAGAATAACAAAGGCGTTCTTGCGGTAAATCTCGGAACGGGCAACGGATACAGCGTTTTTGAGATGGTAAAGGCGTACGAAAAGGCGTCGGGCGTAAAAATACCGCTCGTCGTAACGCAAAGACGTGCCGGAGACGCGGCAGAATGCTACGCTGATCCTGCAAAGGCTAAAGAGATATTGGGTTGGTCTGCACAGTACGGCATCGACCGTATGTGTGACGATGCCGTAAGATGGCAAACGAACAATCCCAACGGTTACGATTGCTGAGAATTACAGTCTGAATGACCGCACAGATCGCCCGAAAGGCATTTGAAATCGTCACAGCTTCCGACAGGACGCTGCATTACGACGCTGAAGCCAAGTCTTTCGCAGAATTTTTGCGATATTTCGTATTCCTCTGTCGCTTTTTCCTTTGACGGCTGAGGAAATACGGTGTTTCTGTCAATATACAAATAAAATCACTCCCGTGTGTAGTATTCACGCAGGGAGTGATTTTTATTCGTTTTTATTGATCTTGGATATCGCCGTCATAATTCTGTGATTCGTTCCGCGGCTTATTCTGTCGGTTTCCTGTATTATCTGCCGAACTGCCTGACGCTGAGTCTTTTTATCGTAAGGGCAAAGACTTTTGCATATCGGAAGATGACAGCTTTCAATAAGCTGCGTGCAGAGCTTTTCGGGCAGCTCGTAAAACGGGCGGATCACCTTGATAGTTTCGTATTCTGTCAACGGTAAAAACGATTCGATCTTTCCGTTATATAAAAGATTTAACAAGACCGTTTGTGCCGCATCGTCCTGCGTGTGTGCAAGAGCTATGGAATTACATCCCATTTCGAGCGCCGTATCGCACAGAATACGTCTTCGTATCCGTGAGCATACGGCACACGGATCGTCATTTCTGTCAGCAATATCGGCTATCTGTGTTTTTACTATTTTGTATTCTATGCCGAGATCCTTGCAAAGCTGCTCCATTTCCTCATAGCTTGCGTCCTTGTACCCGTTGTCTACCGTTATGGCACAAAGCGAAAATTGACTTGGATAAAATGACGAAAGCCGTGTAAGGGCGTAAAGCATAGATACGGAATCCTTTCCGCCGGACAGCCCCACGGCGATCTTGTCGCGGGGCTGTATCATTCCGTATTTTTGTACGCACGATCTTGTTTTGCTCAAAACGAGCTTTAAAACGTCCATCAGGAGCCTATCCAGGATTCATCAGAGGGATCGTTGCGGAATTTGATAAGTCTTTCCTTGTCGGATTGCTTGATATATCCCTCGTTTGCAGCAACCTCAACGGTCGTGTCAAAGTCTGTAAGAGATACGTTTTTTACGTCTGCCTGTGCAAGACGGTCAATACCCTTTTTCATGCCGTAAGTGTAAATGCTTGCAATTCCAAGCACCTCGGCACCGGCTTCACGCAGAACGTTCACGACTTCAATAACGCTTCCGCCCGTGGATATAAGATCCTCAACCACAACGACCTTCTGTCCCTTTTCGAGCTTGCCCTCTATCTGATTGTTTCGTCCGTGGTCCTTTGCACCCGAGCGCACGTATCCCATAGGAAGACCCATAATGTGACCGCATATAGCCGCGTGTGCAATACCTGCCGTGCTCGTGCCGAATATGGCTTGGCATTCGGGATATTCGTCTTTGATTATCTGAACGAGTCCGTTTTCAACGTCGTTTCGCACGTTAGGTGCTGTAAGCGTCAGTCGGTTGTCGCAGTAAATGGGGCTTTTGATCCCGCTTGCCCACGTAAACGGCTCTTCGGGACGGAAAAATACTGCCTTTATGGAAAGCAGGTCCTTTGCAATAAGCTCTTTTGTGTTCATATCGTTTCTCCTATCTTATTTTACAAATTGTTCGATGCATTCAAGGTAGCTTGCCAACGGATCGGGCGATGCGGTAATTGGTCTGCCGACAACGATAAGGTCGCTGCCCAGCTCCTTTGCCCTTGCAGGTGTCGTTATGCGCACCTGGTCGCCAACGTCACCGCCTGCAAATCTTATGCCGGGCGTGACTGTGAGAAAATCACTTCCGCAGGTGCTTTTTACGTCTGACGCCTCCAAGGGCGAGCAAACTACGCCGTCAAGTCCTGCATCCTTTGCCGTTTTAGCATAGCTCATTACGACCTGCTTTAAGGGCTTGTCTATCAGAAGCTCGTTTTTCATTCTTTCCTCACTCGTTGAGGTAAGCTGCGTTACGGCTATGAGAAGCGGACGTGTTCCGTCAGCGCGCGTAAGACCGTCAAGAGCGTATTTCATCATTTCACTGCCGCCTGCGGCGTGAAGATTGCATATATCAACGTCAAGGCGGGAAAGGGAAGCCATCGCCTTTTTGACCGTGTTGGGAATATCGTGCAGCTTCAGATCGAGAAATATTTTAAAGCCTCTGTTCTTTATCTCGTAAACTATCTGAGGGCCTTCGGCGTAAAAAAGCTCCATACCGATCTTGAAATAAGGGGAATATCCGTCGAATTTTGAAATAAAATCAACTGTTTGCTCCTTGCTTGCAAAGTCGCAAGCGATAATTACGTCACGATTCATTTTTTACTTACTCCTATCATATCACTTATTCTGCTGTACCCAAGACGGGGAACCAATACCTGCAGATCTTCTATTATTTTTTTGCACGCATACGGGTCTGTGAGGTTCGCCGCGCCGACCTGAACGGCACTCGCTCCCGCCATCATCATTTCAACAGCGTCACTCGCAGAGCAAACGCCGCCCATGCCTATTACGGGAATGCTTACCGCGTTCGTTACCTGATATACCATTCTTAAGGCGAGGGGAAGAAGTGCAGGGCCGGACATACCGCCCATGATCCTTCCAAGGACGGGCTTTCCTGTTTTTATGTTTATACGCATTCCCTGAACGGTGTTTATAAGCGACAGACCGTCAGCGCCCGCAGCCTCGCACGCCTTTGCTATAACGGTTATGTCCGTCACGTTCGGAGTCAGCTTTATGAATATCGGCTTGTGAGTTACCTTTTTGACCTCTGACGTTACGCTTGCGGCAACGTCGGGATCAGTGCCGAACGCCATACCGCCGCCGTGAATATTCGGACAGCTTATATTCACCTCTATTATGCCCACCTGCTCTTCTTTGTCAAGCAGAGAGGCAACGTATACGTAATCCTCTATTTTGTCACCGCTTATGTTCGCTATGACCTTCTTTTTGAAATACTTTTTCATTTCGGGCAGCTCGTGCTCAATAACGCTGTGAACGCCGGGATTCTGCAATCCGACTGAGTTCAGCATACCGCAGGGACATTCGGCAATTCTCGGCTGTTCGTTGCCGTTTTTAGCGTAGCGTGTCGTACCCTTGAAGGAAAACGAGCCGAGAATGTTTATATCGTAGTATTCAGAAAATTCCTTGCCGTATCCGAAGCAA
>JAFYMA010000199.1 GCA_017556845.1 Clostridia bacterium
CCAATTTGCGCTTGACCCGACAAACGCGATGCTCGCACTTAGCGACATTTTTTAAATTCTCCGTTAAGAGTATCACCCATATTTTCTGCAACCTTTTATTTATTTCAGGAAAGTCTTTTTATAAGCTCGTTCTTTCTTTCAAGTACCTTTTGGCACATAATATCGCTGTCAAATCCGGATTTTACGAAATCGTATGCGGTATTGCCCATTTTGGCAATATCAATATCATTCATCACTTTACTCATCGCATCTGCAAGTGATGCTTCGTCATGCGGGGGAACGACGATGGCTGATTCGTCCTTCAAAACTGCATCTATCGGGCCCATAATATCGCTTACTATGGCAGGCGTCTTCATAGATGCCGCTTCTATGACTACGTTACCGAAGCCCTCACGGTAGCTGGGAAACAGCAAAACGTCTATTGCCGCCATATATTTTTCGACGTCTGATACCTCGTTTGTATAAATTATACTTTCGTTTTCCTTTGACTGCGAATAAAGCGCGGAGTCGAGCGTGCCGGCCTCGCTCAGATCGCCGACCATGAGCAATTTTGCACCGTTCATTTTTTTGAATGCGGAAAGTATTTCGTTTATGCCCTTATCACGTGTCACTCTGCCGACGAAGCCGAAAACGAATTCGTCATTTTTGATACCGTGCCTTGAGCGTATTTCATTGCGGTATTCAGTCCTTTTCGATACGTCGAACTTTTTAAGATCGACGCCGCCTGAGCTACCGTTCCAGACAACGCACGAATTTTCCTCGGTGAAAAATCCGTTTTCAATGCCGAATTTTCTGTTTGAAGGACTTACACATTCAAAATCGGTTGAATTTTTACACGAGATCATTTCGATCGCTTTCAACAGCATTCCGCCGATGCCGGATGAGCCGAGATACCGAAAGCCCATTATATGATAATTTCTTATCTTAACACCCGTAAGTCTTGATGCGATGGATGCATACATAGCGGCGTTAGGCGTTGAATACTGAACTATGTCGAACCGTTCTTTTTTGAAGAATTTTTTCATTTTCGATATAGCGGAAAAAGAGCCGAAAAACGATATTCCGCGCGGAATATCAATCGGTACGTATCTTACCGTATCACCGAGAAGTCCCTGCATATCGCCCTTTGGCGTGCAAACGACCGTTACGTCAAAGCCGTTTTTTGCCAGATATTTTATCTGTGGCACGAAAAACGATTCGATAGATATACGTGTCGTCGTAACAAAACATATTTTTTTATTCATTTACGGCTTTCTCCGTGATCAGATTCTTTTTGAAAGGGAAAAACGGTATTTTTCGTAAAATTCTCCGTATCTGCCTTCCTCTATGGCAAGTCGGATCTTTGCCATAAGATCGTTGTAAAAATAGAGATTATGCATTACCGCAAGACGCATACCGAGCATTTCCTTTGATTTGAACAGATGGCGTATGTATGCCTTTGAGTAATTGCGGCAGGCAGGGCAGTTGCAGGACGGTGAGATCGGGGACGGATCACGCTCGTATTTATTGTTCAGCACGTTTACCGTTCCTTCCCACGTGAAAAGGTAACCGTGGCGTGCGTTTCTTGACGGCATAACGCAGTCAAAAAAGTCAACGCCTCTGTATACTGCCTCAACGATATTCCAAGGAGTACCGACACCCATAAGGTATCTGGGCTTATCTTCGGGCATATACGGCTCTACCGTGTCGATTATTCTGTACATATCCTCAGTCTTTTCACCAACGGCAAGACCGCCTATTGCATAACCGTCAAGATCGAGCTTTGCTATCTGCTTCATATGGTTTATACGAAGATCCTCGTATACGCTTCCCTGATTTATACCGAAGAGCATCTGCTGCTTGTTTATCGTTTCCTCAAGCGAGCAAAGACGCTTCATTTCGTCCATACAGCGAACGAGCCAGCGGTACGTTCGTTCACACGAGTTTTTCGTGTAGTTGTATTCTGCGGGATTTTCTATACATTCGTCAAACGCCATGGCAACGGTAGATGCAAGGTTTGACTGAATACGCATTGATTCCTCAGGACCCATAAATATCCTTTTTCCGTCTATGTGAGAGGCAAAGTGAACACCCTCCTCGGTTATCTTGCGAAGCGGAGCCAACGAAAATACCTGAAATCCGCCGCTGTCGGTAAGAACCGGTCTGTCCCAGTTGAAAAATTTATGGATACCGCCGAGATCTCGAATGACCTCGTCACCGGGGCGTACGTGCAGATGGTAAGTGTTTGAAAGCTCTATCTGACAGCCGAGATCGTACAGATCAGCCGTTGATATACCGCCTTTGATGGCGGCAGACGTTCCTACGTTCATGAAAACGGGCGTTTGCGCTGTTCCGTGACAGCTGGTAAATTCGCCCCTGCGGGCTTTACCGTCCTTTGTTAATACCTTAAACATATATTTCCTTCACCTTGTGCCCGTGCTTTTGAAAAGCAAGCATCGGGCGGATTTAAAAGTCTGATTTTTTAGCTTTTTGATTTTTGATCGTTGATCGAAGATCAGCTGTAATCTGCTTCGGGGTCAACGGGTAAAACGTCGATAACACGCTGAGCGTCGGAAAACAGCTTCTGTACCTTTGAACGCTTGACGTAGAAGCGGCCCTCGCCGTTTATCGTGTAGTAGCAGCGCTGGTCTGATGAATACGAGAAGAATTCGTAATTCATTTCGTATCCGTTGCGAGTCGTCATTTTTATCTGTGCTATGAGCGTCATATCCTCGGGCATTTCCATTTCATCGCCTGCTGACAAAAACAGAGCCGATTTGTAGAACTGTCTGAAATTATATACGGGATCGAGCGCATCTGAGCCTGATCCTTTATTGGGGGAAAGGTACGTATCGGATACCGTTTCGTGTACCTTAAGCTCCTCGCCCTTGCCCGTAAGCTCAAATATGAAATGCTTGCCTTGTGACGTTTTGTCTGTAAGCTCGATGGAGCCGACCTTGTCTATGTGTGCGTTGAATACTGCCTTGTCGATGAAATCGACCTTGCGCCATTGCAGAAAAGGTACTTTTTCTGCGGATATTTTCGTAAGCACGCTCATAATGGGCGACCAGGCAAAATAGTATTCAGCCCCGTCCTCGTCAGTTCTTTTATCGCTGAAATATACTATGCTCGGATATCCGTCGTAATAGTATATAAGCGCCTTATCGGCACGTGTTATTCCGTGCTTTAACAATACCTCGGGCATAACGTCCGTCTGGGTGTAATATTCGCCCGTATCCTCGTCAAATTCCTCGTAACTGTAAAGAATATCGTACTCTATAAGCTCATCGCCCGTCATATTGAGAATGTATTGGAAAAGCGAAGTTGTCTGCTCAGTTGATGCGGGGATGTTTTCGGGGTATTTTATCATATACGGAATGGTAACACCGAACGTTTCCTCTGTTGAGGTGTCATTTCTCGTATATTCTATAAGCAAATACGGCTCATCTCTTTCAAGCGTGAGATATATCTGCGGTATTTTCGTATAATAATCGTTAGACTGCGACGTTATGGGATATGTAAGCGTAGGCGTCAGAAGGTCACGGATATCGGCTAAAAGAGACGTTTTTACGGATTTTTCAAGAACGTAAACGATATCTCTGCCCTCGTACATTGCATAATACTGATCCTCGTCAAGCGTCGGTGAGCCGATATAGAGCTTATGAGTTTTACCGTCGCGTGTCGTGATGATATAATACGCAGGATCGTCGTCGGGGGAAAGTCCGTATTCGGAAAGGTCGTCGCTTCTTTCGCCCTTGGGCAGTCTTTCGGTAAATACCGTATATCCCGCACTTACGACAAGGTATGAAAACATCTCCTGATCGTATATCAGCGCTTCCGCACCGAGAAAATGAAAGCTGTCAGATGCAGGGCTGTAATACGCCGTATACGTGCCGTGCTCGTTATGCACCTCGATGCTCTGTATATTGTTACGTTCTATATGCTCAAATATAAGCCACACGTTTTTACCGCTTCCGGGAACCTCGCCCGTGGTGTAAACGATGGGAGCTTCCTCTTTTTCCTTGAAGCCGAAAACGTCAAGTCCGACAGGGCCGAGAACGAGATACATAGCTATCAGAACGGCAAATGCGCATGCAAGGGCAATTATTGCCGTTTTGCGTTTTTTCGTTCCCGTTTTTATAGGCTTTGAGTCCTTTTTCGTATCTTTTTCTTTCTCGGAAAACGTAGAAAGTCTGTCATTTTTCTTTTCTTCCTCTAATTCGGACAGATCAAGATCATCACGATATTCGGAATATTCTCCGCTGTAAAGAATACTGTGAAGCTCGCTTTCGTTACGGCTCGTATCCTCGTTTGCGGTGCTTTCGCTTTGGATGTCTTGGGAGTTTTCGTCCGTCAAGCTCTTGTTTTCGTCCATACTGTACAGACCGATCCTTTCTTTGCACTGTCGTGCGGTAAGTGTTTATCTTCTCTTTCTTCTGATGACCACAACGCATCCCGTAACGAGAACTGCGGCGGGCATTACGCCTATGAGTATTACGCCCCATACCGTAACGTCAGTGCTTGTAATAAGTGAAAGACCGTTGTTCTCGTAAGCCTTGTAATCAAGGTCGAAGGGAACCTTTACGGTGTGTATCTTTTGAGTAAGCATATACATTACCTCTCTGTTTGCGTATGAATGAGAGGTGCAGTATTTGAGCATTTCGGGGCTTCCGCACGCTACGACGTAGCTGTACATAGCCTCGTTGTCAAGATATTTACGCTTGTTGGTCAGCGTGAACAGGCTGAATGTGCCCTCCTCAGAGCCTTCAGATGACGTTGCGACAGCCGTGGGAGAGGTGTAGAATATTCCCGCTGCGTAATACGATGAATACTGATCGTTATTCGGCAAACGCTCAATGGGTGCGGCATTTGTGAATACCGTACGCAGATTGCTGAATTTGTCTGTGAGAGACGCTGTCTGCGACTCATTTGAATACTCTACGGTAAACGTAGTGTTGTCCGTTGATATGGAGTTTGCCGCATCCGTTATTTTCTTCGACGTCTGTATTCTTATGCCCCATTCCTCAAGATATTCGTTGAGTATGGGAAATTCCGAGCCGGTAGCACCTGCAAATACCATCATAGAGCCGTATTCCTTGGACATATATTCGCCTATCTTGTCGATCTCGGAGCGTTCAGTCATAGATGACTGATCCTTTGCCACAAAGTCCTTCTGCGGATCGAGAATAATTACAAGACGGCAGTTTTCGTCAAGCTCCTCGCGCTGAAGATCGACACGCTTCGTTTCAAAGCCCCAGTCGTTCAGCATCGTGAAAAAGTCCTTGTATTCGTTTGATGTCGGATCGTCATCTGTTCCGATCGGCTCGCCGCGTCCCGTCGTGAAGCATACGACGGGCTTTTCTATTCCTGCAAGCTGGAAGA
>JAFYMA010000019.1 GCA_017556845.1 Clostridia bacterium
CGCATGAGATCGTAATAAAACGTGCCGTAAGCTACGCTCGGCTCAATATCACGCGATTCCTCGTCCGACCGTTGCTCAGATGCGGTCCATTCGTTCCACGTCGTAATTATAGTTATTTTCGCGCCGAGGTCGATCGCCCTTTGCATTTGCCGCTTGAACGTTGCGCCGTTGTTGCGTCTGTTCTTTCGGTCGCCTCCTCGTATGGCGGCTGAAACGGTCACAGCTTCAACCTTGCCGTCAAGCTCCGTGTACGACTGCGGAGAATGCTCCTCCCAGCTCCAGTATACAGACGAATATCCGTTTCTGTCACTCAGATTCTGGGCATCGAGATGCGCCGATACCCAACGCACCGTAAATCGTTCGTCGTCCCACTTCGTCTGCGGAGTCTTTCCGTACTGCGTCGGCGTTGCGCCGTAGCATAACAGAAGCGGCTTGCCCTCGTAATAAAAATACATATCCCTGTATTTTTCATTCGTTGCAAGATCGGTGTATATCTGATCTGCCTTTTTCTGATGCGCGCCCGATCTTATACCCTCCATCGTTGCGTGGCCGGGGCCTATAAATACGGCTATTTTAGGTGCATTCGGCACGGTGCTCCACAATCTGAACATTTCATACGTCGCGTGCTCCATAACACGGTATATCTCGTACTGATGATACGTTTCCTCAGTAACGTACGTGTTGTTTGACCAATCGACGAACACAAAATCAACGTCAGCTTCGGCAAGAAGCCTTGCGTGATATAAAAGCACGTCCTCATCGTCGTTTGCGTAAATACCGTAAAGAGGCTTATCCCAGGCACCGTTCCACCACGTTTTCGTAAGGCAGTTCCAAGGACTGTACGCAATTCCGACCGTTCTTTCCGACGGGTCAACGGGGTCAAACTTGCCGACTCCCGTCTGATCGCACTCAACGTCATCGTAATTGAAGATCACGCTTTCGTAAAGCTCAAAATTTCTTTTTATCAGGTTGTATGACGAGTTCGGAGTAAGCTCCTTTCCGTCATCGCACACCAAAATTCCGTTTTCATCATCATATCTGCAGTCGTAGCCGAATAACGTCAAAAAATCAACGACAGATATGCATATAGCGCCGTCAGATGCAACGGCCTTCGGAAATTTGTACTCATGTCCGTTTACGTTTATTGACGCTCTGTCCGCAACGAACGTTACCGTTGCCGCATCGGCTGTTATGACTGCACTATCATCTTGAATACTGCACTCAAAGCCGAGCATCTGCGCTATGACCGACGCTTCCGCATAAAGTCTTTCGGAATGTTCAAACGCTTTTACCGAATGGTAATAGCTTTTTTTATCAAGAAACGAATAAGCGTATCCGTTTTTAAAGCCAAGCACTTCTTTTTTCGGGGAGTAACGGACGTTCTGCTTATGCTCAAGCGTAATACCGTATACGGAGCTTTTCGTTCTGTTTGAATGAACGGTCAGATAACCGTGGGAATTTCCGTCAAACGTGATATTATCGCCCGTAAGCTCAAGCACGCACTCTGACTCTGCGTTTAACACCGTGCAATTCTGCCCGCCGTTTTTAACGTACGCTATGCACTCACCGTTTACAAACACCTGAATACAGTCCTCGTCGCCGCTGAACACAAGCTCGTTCATATTCTCATCGGCAACGCCGCTTTTCAGCTTGATCGCGTTTTCGGCACTTTTTTCGTATAAATACGCATCAGTGCCGTTGAAATAAAACCACACTCCGCCGTTTTCGTATCCCGTACCCGCTGACGTACAGCCTATGCCGATAAGGGCGGTTTTTAACGGATCGCTCGTACCGTCGGAATTGTACACCTTAACGCTTGCATTGTACGGAAAAGCCGTTATCTGCTCGCTGAGCGATATGCAACCGTTCGGATCGGAGGATGTAAGGCCTCTTTTTTCATTTTGAGAATATCTTCCCGAAACGGTAAGATACATATGCTCGTTATACGTTGCTACCGTTTTTTTCGTGAAATCAAAATCACGAATAAAATTACCGCGCGTTTCCGTAACGTACGCAGTAAGGTCATCTATCTGATCGCAAGGCTCGGGAAAGGGACTTTCTGTTTGCTCTTGTGTCAGACGATCGTCGGTGTTGTTTTCCGTGCCCGCAGTGCAGGCAGTAAGCGTCGATACCGTGAGAAGTAAACAAATTATCCTTTTCAGCTTGTGTGTCATATTAAACCTTGCCCTTGAATTTCTTTATCAATTCACGCATAAGATCGTAATAGAACGTGCCGTGAGCTACGCTCGGCTCAGTATCTCTGGACTGATCGAATGACGGCTGTTCACCCGACGTCCATTCGTTGAACGTCGTTATTACGGCTATTTTAACTCCGAGATCGCACGCGCGCTGGAACTGCTTTTTGAACGTTGCGCCGTCGTTGCGGTTTTCATCGCCGCCGCGCGTTGCCGCAGATACGGTCATAGCCTCGTACGCACCGTTGTGAACGGTGTACGTCTGCTCGTACTTTTCCTCCCAGCTCCAGTATACCTCAGATCTGAAATCATCGTCGCAAAGCTTCTGGGCTTCTATGTAAGCCGACATCCAGCGTACAGTAAACCTTTCGTCATCCCATACCATATGAGGCAAAAAGCCGTACTGCGTGGGAGTTGCGCCATAGCATATAAGAAGCGGCTTGCCCTCGTAATAATAGTACATTTTTCTGTTTTCGGGATCAAGAATGTACGAATCGTATATCTGCTGTACCTTGCTTTCGTGCGCGCCGTCGGAAAGCGTGCCTATTCCTGCGTGGCCGGGGCCTACGAAAAGCGCGATTTTAGGCGCATTTTCAACGGTGCTCCACACCTTGAACATAAGATCGGTCGTCTGCTCTATCATACGGAATATCTCGACTCTGTTTATCATAGCTGCATCCGTCTGCGTGTTGTTCGACCAGTCAAGGAATACGAAATCAACGTCGGCGGCGGCAAGAAGCTCTGCGTGATAACGCAAAAGCTTTTCATCGTCATTGCGGTACTCGCCGTAAAGAGGCTTGCTCCAAGCACCCTTCCACCACGTTTTAGTAAGGCAGTTCCACGGGCTGTACGCAACGGCAACGACTCTTTCGGATGCGGGAATTGACGTGTAAAGTCCGAGCCCCTTGTGACCGCACTCAACGTCGTCGTAGTTAAATACTACCTGCTCGTAAAGGCGGAAGCATTCTGCGCTGCACTGCCTTTTTTCATCTGTAAGAACGGAATTTTTGCCGTATAATACGCAAATTTCATCATTAATATATTCCGATGCGTATCCCATTAACGCACCGAATGACTGAACGTCAACGCACAAAACGCCGTCAGATGACTTTATGGGAGCAAAAACGTACTTTTCACCGTTGACAGTCATAATATCACTGCCGTTTTCAAAAATGATGCACGCATCGCTCAGCTTAAGATATGCCTTTTCTCCGTCGGTCACACATTCAAAGCCGAGCATTTCAGATGTTTTTGCAAGCTCTGCATACATTCTGCCGTTTTCCTCAAAGGCACATATGCTGTGGTAATAGCTCTTTTTGTCAAGGAACGAGTACGCTCTGCCCTTTTTGAACGAAAGCACCTCGTCTTTCGGAGAAAACGTGCAGTCAGAGCGATGCTCAAAGCCGAAGTATTTAAGAAGGGCTTTGCATTTGTTCGTTGAAAGACGGAAATATCCGCACGATGCATCATTGAATGATATATCACCGATACGGCAGTCAAGCAATTCGCCGTTGCCGTTGAAAATGCTCAATTTGCCGTCGGAATACGTAATATCCGCAACGGCTCTGCCGTTTACGAAAATATTCGATCTGCATTTTTCACCGCTTATCTGAACGCATATACCGCCGTCGGTATCAAGGTCTTCCAACACGGGAACGGACTCTGTGCCGATGAGCAAATAAGCGTTGTTTCCGAGTATTGAAACCCATACGCCGCCGTCAGAGCAAGGCTTTTCAAGATCGCCTGCGCCAATGCCGACCGCAACGCTGTCAAACGGCGAATCTGCATCAGAGCATATATCAAATTCTGCTCTTGCAACGTATGGAAACGCCTTTATCCCGTCGGCAATGCCGAGCATAACGCTTTCGTTACCAAGACATTTAACGCCGTTTTCGCACTTTTCCGTATCCTCTCCGACAAAGCTCAGATATGCGTTGTTTTTCAGATACGTCATAGGCTCCTTTGCAAGATCAAACTGTCTTGAAAAATCTGCTCGACTGTCAATTATCAACGGAGTGATGTCAACAACTCTTCTGCAAGAAGATGTATTTCCGTCGTTCTGTGTATTCATTTCTGTCGATATAACACTTTTCATTATATTTTTCCCTTGAATTTCTTTATTTGATTGCACATAAGATCGTAATAGAACGTGCCGTGTATCTGTGACGGCTCAAGATCCTTTGATACCTCACAGCTCAACTGCTCGCCCTTTACCCATTCGTTCCACGAAACGAGAATGGCAATTCTCGCGCCGAGATTGCACGCACGCTGGAACTGCTTTTTGAACGTTGTGCCGTTATTTCTCGGTTCCGCGGGAATATAGCCGTTGCCGCCGGGTACGCCCTGGCTTCTCGTTGCAGCGGTTATGGTCACAGCCTCTACCGTGCCGTCGCTAACGGTAAACGTCTGAGTACCGCGCTCCTCCCAGCTCCAGAAATGATGGCTCTTGCGTGTTTCCTTGTCGTAAAGATCGCTCTGCTGGCCTACGTAGCCCGTTACCCAGCGTACAGTAAAGCGGTCGTCGTTCCATTCAGGGTCGGCGCCGTAAAAGTTCGGCGTTGCACCGTAACACAAAAGAAGCGGCTTACCCTGATAATAAAAATACATATCTCTGCGTGCAGGGTTTTCAACGTATGAACGGTATATCTGCTCGACCTTTTTGTCATGCTCACCGCTTATGACGCTTTCAGGGCCGTTGTGACCGGGGCCTGCAAACAAAGCGATCTTCGGGGCGTTCGGTATCGTTGCCCATATATCAAATAAAAGGTCTGTCGCATCCTCGATCACGGCAAAGTCAAATCTTACGTCGTGCATCGTTTCAGGATCGTATGCGGTGTTGTTTGACCAGTCAACAAAAACGAGGTCAACGCCTGCCTTTGCCAGCATCTCGCCGTGGCGTCGGATGATCTGCTCATCGTCGGAACGGTAACCGCCCCACAAGGGAAGATCCCACGTGCCCTCGCCCCAGCCTCTTTTTGCGTGATGCCACGTTGTATATGCAAGCGCTACGAGCCTTTCCTCATACGGTGTTTTCGGGTAAATACCCACACCGATATTATCACATTCAACGTCTGACGTGTCAGCGGCAATGCTGTCGTACATTTTTTTCATTTCAATATCCATTTTTACCTCCGCAATAAAGAGAAATACCCTTGATCGCTATGATTTTACCACATTACCGTCCGATTGTCAATAAGTATTATTTAGCGTATATCAATATTTTGTGATTTGTGCATATTAAACAATATTACCGTTCAGATATCAAAAACCGCCGCATATCCGTTCCTTTGTGTAACGGCCTGCGGCATATTAAGGAATAAAAAAACGGAGAGCGCTTCTTTACAAAGCCTCTCCGTTTGTACTACTCTGACTTTCAATATCATACGCCCGCAAGGGCATACATCACTTCACGAAGTGCAACATCACGCCGTACAGCGTTTATTATCTTGCAAAACGCCTTTTATTCGCCGTCACTGCAATACCGACAAGAGCTGCCGTAGCACACACAACGATAACAATACCGTTATCACTCGTGTCCGGGTTAGCGGTATTATCCCGCAACGGACAGAATCTTGTAAAGTCCTCCGTTGCTTTTCCGCCCGATATTCTCCAGCCGTTTTCTGTATATTCAAAATCGACCTCAAGCCAGCCTTCGCAATCAAATCTGTCTTCGATTCCGCTATCACTGCTGTAATGCGCTTCAAGTAAAACGGTGTCATTATCAACGATCTTTATATGATCCTCGGTTGCAGCAAATATATCTTTTTGTTGGCCTCCACTTATAAGTACCGGAAACCCCGGTGCGATTGCATAAAAAACGCTATCAACACAATAAACCTTATCGTCAAGCTGAATAATAGCGAAGTTAAATTCTATGTTTTTTTGAATATAATCTTCCGTCAAAAACTCTCCCATATATTCATGCCAAAAGGAAAGCTTACCGTATTCACCGTCAAGCAGGTAAAAAAACATCTCGGGATCTTCATTATATCTACTCGCTTGCAGCAAACGGTTGTAAAGCTCTTCGTCTTCCACCTTTGTGCATTCGAGTTGCCAAATTACTATACCCTCGCTGGGGTCAGACATTAAATGAACTAAACTCC
>JAFYMA010000200.1 GCA_017556845.1 Clostridia bacterium
AGAGCAGCAAAAAATGCACAAAGAACTATTATAGATACCGTTGAAAATGCTTTAAGCTTCTTTTTTAGGCAGCAAAGTATCACTGCAAATATTATAAATACAACTGCTATAACCGCTCCGATCACAATCGCCAACCACGGCATACGAGTGTTTTCGGTATCGGATATTGCTCCCGATAGTCCGTCAGACGACTCAGTATACAGCGTGATCGGATGAGCCGTACGGTTTCCTGCTTCGTCAAACGCTTCAAAAAGAAATTCGTTTGCGCCGTCAACAAGATCAAGAGAAACGGTAAAGCGTCCGTTGCTTATCGTTTTTTCTTCACCGTTTACCAAGAAACGTACCGCATCGCCGACGCTTCCCACTAAAACCGCTTTATTATTCGGAAACGTCTTATCGGAATACGGCTCAAAAAATTCAATTATCGGAGCATATCCGTCCTTGTATATCTCGCCCGTAAACAAATATTTGATTCCGTCTGCGGTATAAAATGCAGATATTTCGTTAACACCGTTGTTTATAGATATAGCCAGCGTATTTTCATTTCCGTCAGAAGTAAAGTCAGTCTTCTGTCCGTTCACCGTAACATTCAGTACAGTATCCTTCGGCAGATCAAACTTTATCTGTGCCTGTGATGACGCTGTAGGAGATGATGTTACAAGTTCAACCGCATCTGCCAATACGACGTTTTTAGTCAGAGGACTTGAAAGGATACCGTTTACAATACCGTATAACGTAACCGTTGCAGACGAATAAGCTTCGCTTATGTATTGCGAAATCTGTGTAGAGCTTTTATCAAGATCTACGCCTATTATGGATTCTCCCGATTCGCTCGTCATCACAAGTCTGTATCCGCTGTATGAATAAGATGTGTAATTTGACCAATCGGCGATAATCGTTCTTTTGCAAATATCTACGGTAATCTCAATTCCCGAAGGAGCCGAGGGAGTATTTGAATTAGTAAATGCAAACGTCTCACTTTCAAGAGAATCAAAGAGCGTAACAGCCGGTGTCTGAAGCTCTACCTCAAGAATAAGCTTATATTCGCTGTATGAGTTGTAGTTGCCAAGATATATAGATCTTAATTCTTCCATACCTGTTAAGGCATTACCCGATTCAAGAACTACCTTTTCAGCATTTTCGCTTTCATAGGTCAGATAAAGAGTATATGAATATTGCTCCGATGCATTTCCTCTTTCTGCCAAGAAGCTGACTTGAATATTATCAAAGTTTCCCTGAGAAACATTGATATATTGAATCCAGATGTTTTCAGTTGAGCCCATTACTGAAAATTCAAATTCCGTATTTGCACCGTATGAATATTCAATATGCCATTGTCCGGCTTGAGCTGAGGGAATACTCACTACGGCATATTTTGATTCAATGATAGCTTGTAGTCCGGCCGTGCTTTCAGACACTGCGTATCTGGTACCCGACGGTGAAATGATCGTCACCGTCGGAAAAGCCGAATCATACCAAAAGCTTATATTAATATCTGCGTTAGCATTCAAAAACGTAAGGGGTTCTGTTCTTACCGTTGCGTCATCGGCGTGCACG
Source organism: Clostridia bacterium (assembly GCA_017556845.1). Classification (GTDB taxonomy): domain Bacteria; phylum Bacillota; class Clostridia; order Oscillospirales; family CAG-272; genus RGIG7213. Next base: position 1,558 of record JAFYMA010000200.1, read on the forward strand.
TAGGTCATAGATGCAAAAGCTATTATCATCAATGTGCATAAAAGCACCGAAATGCATTTATTAAGTCTGTTTTTTGTCATTTGCACATCCTCCGTCAATATTTATAGTTAAGATCGTAATCCATATTTCCGGAATTCGTAATATAGAATATTGCGCCGCGTCTTTTGCCGCTTTCGTTATCCTTGTATTCCGCACGAACGGTAAACTGCGTATTGTTGGAGTAGTCTGTATAGAAGCCTATAAGAGCCTTTGCTCTTTCATCTATCGTATGGTCGATTATCCACCAATTCAGATCCATATGTGCAACACCGTCGTAAGTTGCACCGATAAATCTGTTATTTACCGCAAACGCACCCGTACCTGTTAATTCCACTTTAACATTATGTGCGTCCCATGAAAGTCCTTTTTTGATAGATACGTAAATACCTACAACATTTTCGTTTGATACACCGAGCAAGGGGCTTGTGAAGGAGTGATTACCAAGACATATCCTTGCTTCAAGCAATTCAACACAGCTCAAAAGCTCCAACGTAGCCTCGGCTTCAACGGAAAAGCGTGAAAGACCGCATCTGAACGTCGCCTCGGGAATTTGAAGAACGCTTACATCGCCTACGTAATTACTGAGTTTCGGCACTATCGCCGCAACCTTACCTGCGGATATCTGCATTTTTCCTTCAAGAGTCAGCGCACTCACCGTTTCTCGTGAAGCGTTTTGCGTTGTCTGCGCAAGTCCGATAAATCCAAGAGAAAAATCAGAAAACGTTATCGGAACAGGGCCTGCCATTTTGGTGAAATCTCTGTCAAAGTGTATTTGAACGCCGTCAAGAGACATATTCTTCCACTGTAATCCCATACCGACATAAGTATCTATCGGGAACATCGGAAGCTTTACGTTGAACTCAACGCCCAAAGAACCGTCTGCAGTATCAAATTCGAGCTTTCCAAGTGTTTTTTCCATCGAAGCTGTGGTATCAAGAAATTTCACAAGGAACGGAATATCCGAATCAGTTTGATTGATAGCAGCCTCGCATTTGACATAAATATTTTTACTTGTCAGCGTTCCTGTGCAGTCGAAATCAAACTCAAACGGAGATTGAGAAGAAAGATCGCTGACTATAAGATCCTGGAAAGGAAGATCTGCTGATCCCTTTTTCAGCTCCAATGCGATTTTGTCCGGATACAAACGCATCGTCGGTGTATCAAGGAACATAAAATCAACCAGCTTCAATACGGGTATCGTAGTTGAAGATGTAGGATATTCCGTTTCGGCTATAGAAGCATTGAAAAGCTTTACATCGCCAAGCATGGGAATAGATAACGGTATCTTCTTTTCCTTGAAATGCTTTGCAACACCGGTTGCAAGATCGGAATCGTTAAAGCTGATACGCGATCCGTAGTTGTCCGTAAGTATTATGTCATTGCCGTCCAATGAACCGTTAAGGACAACCGTTCCGTTAAATGTAAGCCAGCCGTTCATAGTTACGTTGCCCGACATAGTAACGGTATTTTTGTCTTTCTGTACAGTTGAAGCTGTAAACGTATATGCCCCGAATCTTACATCCTCAACAGTTCCGTCAGATACCGTCAATTCGTTTTCAAATACAGCGTATCTGTTGTTGAGTCTTACCTCTACGTCATACGTTCCCAGAGCTATCTCTGCAGGAACGGATATTCTGAAGGTTTGTTCATCAATGTACGTAGCTCTGAAATTATAGCTTCTGTCACCCTTCAACGTCACGTACATAGAGTCGGTATTATTGAATCCTGTTCCGATAACGTTGATATCCGTAATATTTTTTTGCTTTACTATATGTCTTGTTTCTAAACCGTATACGGAAACATTTGCATCAAACGGTATAATAGCAGAGCTTTCATCAGATTCAGCAAGGGAATAGTAACGAAGATCGCTTACATTTTGATCCTCTAATTCTATTTCCAAAGTTCTGTCAGACGCAGTAAGCGTGTCAACTGTTTTATATGTAACAAGATATTTGTTCTTTACCTGACCGTGAATAAACGTATACAGTGATTCAAGCTGAGCATCTGAAGGCGAGTATATAAACTGACCGCCCGTCATATCAGCAAGTGTTGTAAGGCTCGATATTTCAACTCCGGAGCCCATACCCATAACGTATACGACGTATCCTTTTGTAAATGCAACGGAGCTTATATCCTCTGCACTTATGCCGTTATATCCGTCCTTTCCGTCCGTCATGAGAATTAATATATTATTTGCTTGAAGGTCGGGCTGAACGGAATTAAGTATATCATACACCGTACCGTTTATATTCGTTCCGCCGTATGCACCCATATTGCTTACAGCATTTTTAATGCTTTCAGATGAGCTTCCTAAAGGCAGCTTTTGGATCATTGAACTGTCAAACGTATAAAAACCTATGCTTTCCTCTGCCGTCGTCGTTTCAAGGAATTTATTAACTGCATTTTTAAGTGAATCTACCGCACCGGACATACTGCCAGAGTTATCACAGCACAAAATAATATTTGCCTTTTCATATTCGAAGCTGATTATGAAAGAAAAAGATGGAACTGAAACTATAATTTATGATGCTTCAAATACATATGAGGCAAAGACGATTATATGTGTTTGTGGAATATTTATATTTTTTTGTATAATTGCTATTGCTATAGTCAAACAAATTTTAAGAAAGCGAAAAGCATTGATGGCACTATTGTAAGATGATTGGAGTGCGGTGAAAAGCGTAGACACTGGTTGCGATACCATATGCATAGAGGACCAAGATGGAAGACCTCTCTGTTGGTA
>JAFYMA010000020.1 GCA_017556845.1 Clostridia bacterium
CACGATAGCGTTCGCACAACGTAACAAACGCCTCGTCCCCGTACGCGAGGTGCTGCTTTTTATGCTGAATTAACGTCACAAGAGTATTTGCACAACGTATAGTATTCCTCACAAACGCCTCGTCCCCGCCCCCCACGGGGCGAGGCGTAACACCTTCGGTGTTGTTAAATTAACTTATCTTGATATTGCGCGCGGACGGTTTTTCTGTATTATTTTTTGAAATTAAAACGGTCTTGGAGGCTTATCACCCTTGTTATTGGTGTTTTTCTGATCCTGCTCACGCTTTTTGCGTGCTTCTTCGTCTTTCTTGCGTGCTTCTTCCTCTGCTTTTCTGCGAAGCTCGTTTTCCTCTTCTTCCTTGCGGCGCTTTTCTGCAACCATTTCGTCAAGCTCCTCGGCTGTGGGGTTACCCTCCATCACCGCCTTGAACTGATCTGCGTCCATTACCTCGTTCTTTATAAGGTATTCGGAAATGAAATGGAGCTTATCCATATTTGCCTTGATGATCTCCATACAGGTGTTATACGCCTTGTCGATTATACGGCGGATCTCACCGTCGATCTCTGCGGCAGTCTTATCGGAATACGTTTTCGTATTCGAGAAATCTCTTCCCAAAAATACCTCGTCATTTCCGTGTGATGAGCCGTATACGACAGAACCGAGCAAATCGCTCATACCGTACTTTGTAACCATATCGGTCGCCGTCTGAGTTGCTCTTTGAATATCGTTTGACGCACCGGTTGAAAGATCGTTGAATATTATCATTTCGGCAACTCTGCCGCCCAGAAGCGTTATTATCTCCTGCTGCATTTCGCCTCTTGTGGATACCATTTTATCCTCCTGCGGAACTGACAGCGTATAGCCGCCCGTCATCGCCGTGGGGATTATTGATATTTGCGTTACGGGGTCAAGCTTATCCATAAAGTAGCGTGAAATAGCGTGGCCTGCCTCGTGATATGCGGCAACCTTTACATCTATCTCCTTACGCTTCTTATTACGCTTGGGAGTGCCTACGATGAGCTTCATCGCCGCTTCATCAATGTCGGGCATACATATTACCGATTTACCCTTGCGTGCTGCAAGAAGAGCCGCTTCGTTCAGAAGGTTTGCAAGATCAGCACCGGTAAAGCCGACCGTCGTTTTAGCGACCTGCGAAAGATCAACGTCGTTTGATATGGGCTTTCCTCTTGAATGTACCTTCAGTATCTCTTCTCTGCCCTTTATATCGGGATAGTGGACTGTTATCTGTCTGTCAAATCTGCCGGGACGGAGAAGTGCGGGGTCAAGTATATCAGGACGGTTTGTAGCCGCCATAACTATAACGCCCTCGTGCGTTCCGAAGCCGTCCATCTCAACAAGGAGCTGGTTAAGCGTTTGCTCTCTTTCATCGTGTCCGCCGCCGAGACCTGCACCTCTGTGTCTGCCCACGGCGTCAATTTCGTCTATAAATATAATACTTGCAGGGTTTTTGCGTGCCGTATCAAACAGATCTCTTACTCTTGATGCACCGACACCGACGTACATTTCAACGAAGTCAGAGCCTGAAATGGAGTAAAACGGAACTCCCGCCTCGCCCGCAACCGCCTTTGCAAGAAGCGTTTTACCCGTACCGGGAGGGCCTACGAGAAGCACACCTCTGGGTATTCTTGCGCCGAGACGCGTATATTTTCCGGGATCCTTAAGATATTCAACTACCTCACGAAGCTCTTCCTTTTCCTCGTCAGCACCTGCAACGTCAGTAAAGAACACTTTTTTCTTTTCGTCAGCACCGACCTTTACCTTTGCCTTGCCGAATGCGTTGATCTTACCGCCCTTGCCCGTCATCTGATTTGTGAAATGTATCCACAAGGCAACGAGAAGAACTATCATTATTATATAAGGAACGAACGATACCCACCAGGGCAACACCGTAGGAGCTTCATACTCGTACTCCTCTATAAGACCTGATGCGCGCTGCTGTTCAATGAGCTCGGAAAGATCGTTATAGAATATCGAAATATCACGCAAGGCATAGGTATATACCTTATCGTCCTGAGATTTTATGTGAAGGGTGTTCGTATCGTCTACGGTAAACGCCTTTACCTCTTCACCCTTGAACATCTGTACTACCTGGCTGTAATTGTCAAGCTCCTGTCCCTTGCCGATATTGCCGAGCACTGCAGATGCCACCACGAACAATCCGACGATCAATACAGCGTAAAAAATAAATATCTTATAATTTGACTTCATGCTATCTCCAACAACTTATTCTTTATTTTTTATATACTTCTTCTTTAAGAACTCCCACGTAGGGCAGGGTTCTGTATTTTTCATCATAATCAAGACCGTATCCGACAACGAACTCATCGGGTATAACTATTCCTACGTAATCGGGAATAAATTCCACCTCGCGTCTGTCGGGCTTATCAAGAAGCGTACACGTACGCACGCTTTTAGCTCCTCTGAGCTTAAGGTATTCGCACAGATATGAAAGCGTTCTTCCGCTGTCTATAATGTCCTCGATTATCAGTATTTCAGACGTTTTGAGTCTTGAGTGGTCAATATCAAGCAAAATGCGGATATTGCCCGACGTCTTCGTACCTGAGCCGTATGATGACACTCTCATAAAATCCATCTCCGCAGGTACTGTTATTTTACGCAGCAGATCAGCAAAAAAAACTACCGATCCCTTTAAAATGCACAGTATTATGAGGTCTTTATCCTTATAGTCCTCGTCTATCTGCTTTGCTATTCTCGTTACGGTTTGTTGTATCTGCTCTTCGGATACAAGTATTCTGTCAACGTCCTGCCAATATTGCTTCACGCTTCATCACCTCTGTATGCAATTATTATTTTGTTTTTACTGTTTCTGCCGTCATATCCGTCATTTGCAGGAAAGGACGGCATACAGATACTGCCGTTTTCATCACACAATACGGGGTAGTTGGCTCTTTGATGCTGCGGTATCTGCTTTGCTGACAGTATCTTTTTCGGCATCCTCGTCATTCCGCCGTAAAAAAATCTGTCATTATCCTGTCGGCTCCTTATGAAAAGGCTACCGTTAATTTTATCACCGTCAATTATTGTACACTTTAAGGATTTGTAAATATTTTCCCCATCGGGTATCTTGTTATAAAAAAGATACAAAGTAAAGCCTAAGTTGTGAAATTTGTTCACACCCTCATGAAGTGTATAACGGTATTGTCCGCCTTGCGTTCTTTTTACCAATGTAATACGGTCAGCTTCCGCATATATCACCGTATCGCTTGATACGTCTATACTGCTGCCGTTTTCCGCATTTTTTGCAAAGTCATAAACTATGTTTACCATTTTATACGAGGAATTTTCAGAAAGCCAGCAGGTAAGTATCTGAAACGCAAGTGCTTTATGAAGGCTCAGAAGCTCCGAGCGGCAAATTCCGGTGCCCTTTTGCTTTAACAAAAATTCCTCAGCCTGCGATCTTATATAATCGTCCGCACTTAACAGTATATCGCCGCAATTTGCGATATTGCTTATATAATTCGGATTGACTCTTGAAAGGTGCGGTAATATTTCGTGCCTTATATAGTTTCTTGTATAGTCCGTACAGCTATTCGTTGAATCATTTACATGATCAAGGGCGTTTTCCTCAAGATATCCGAGTATGTCCTTTTTTTCAGCCTTTATTATCGGACGTATGATATATACACCGTTCTGCTGTCTTATATGCGGAATACCGCAAAGCCCCTTCAGTCCTGCACCTCTGCACAGATTGAACAGTACAGCCTCTACGTTATCGTTGGCGTTATGGGCGGTTGCTATATATTTTATTCCGTTTTGCTCAGCATAGCGGATAAGCGCGTTATAGCGGTATTTTCTTGCACATTCCTCAAGCCCCGTTTTTTCATTTGCCGACAGGGCGGGGATGTCGATCCTCTCGCACTGCAAAGGTATGCCGAGCTTTTGACACAGATCTATGCAAAACTGCTCGTCGTCGTCTGCCTGCTGTCCTCTGATGCCGTGATTTACGTGTAAAGCGTATACGGATACGCTTTTAAGACTGTAAAGGCTATGCAAAAGGCATACCGAATCAGAGCCGCCCGAAAGACCGACCAATATTTTTTCATTGGGCTTTACGCCGAAACGCTCTAATTCATCGCTTACAAGTCGGCGTAAGGTCATTGTTCATCACCGTATCTTTTTTCAAGCGTTGAGAACTTCGTATATTCACCGTTCCACATCATATCGACCTTGCCCGTTGAGCCGTGGCGGTTTTTCGCTATGATGACCTGTGCAAGATTTGCCTTTTCCTTGCTGTCATCATAATATTCAGGACGGTAAAGGAACATAACTATGTCGGCGTCCTGCTCGATAGCACCTGAGTCACGCAAGTCGGAAAGCATAGGCGTTTTATCCGTTCTCGACTCTGACGCACGGGAAAGCTGAGCACAGCAGATAACGGGAACTGCAAGCTCCTTTGCCATTATTTTAAGACCTCTTGAAATATCGCCTATTTCAAGAACTCTGTTGTCCGTGTGCTTATCACTTTGCATAAGCTGCAGATAGTCGATAACGACAAGACCGAGATTTTTCATTCTGCGAAGCTTTGCCTTCATACCCGTAACGGTTATGCTCGTCGTATCGTCGATGTAAATATTCGTCTGCGACAGCTTTGATGCCGCTGCGGATATTTTCGTCCAATCCTCCTCTGAAAGATTACCCGAGCGGAGATTGTAGCTGTTTACGAGCGCTTCACTTGAAAGCATACGGGAAACGAGCTGCTCGTCGGGCATTTCAAGAGAGAATATACATACCGTTTTACCCGTTTTTATAGCGACGTTTGATGCAATATTAAGACAAAAGCTCGTTTTACCCATACCCGGACGTGCTCCGACGAGTACAAGGTCACCCTTTCCGAGTCCTACGAGAACCTCGTCAAGTCCCTCAAACTGTGTCGGCGTACCAAGTGCTTCTGCGCGGTTCGTCTGAAGCTGGTTGAGTCTGTCGTACGTGCGTACAAGAGCATCTTTTATATGTGTGAAGCCCTTGCTTTCGTTAACGTCTGATATTTCAAATATCTTCTGCTCTGCCATATCAAGAATATGCTCGACCTTGTCAGCTTCCGCGTACGCCGCCTGAGCAATATCCTCCGTAGCCTTTATGAGCTTACGCAGGATGCTTTTATTCTTGACTATCTGCGCGTAGTCCATTGCATTTGATGCAGACGGAACTACCTGAACGAGATTTCGAATATATCTCGTTCCGTCGCTTTCGCTGTATATGCCGTTTTTCACGAGCATATCAAGCAGTGTTATGACATCTATCGGCTTATCCTGCTGGAGAAATATCTCCTGCATTGCCTCGTATATAGCCACGTGATCGGATAAATAGAAATCCTCCGCCTTTATGAGCGTAACGATCTCCTTGAACACCTCGGGATCTATCAGAACCGAGCCTAAAACAGCCTGCTCCGCTTCGGCTGAAAAAGGAAGTCTTTTTATTAATTCGTCTGCCATTTTCGGTTCGCTCCTTCTTCGGTGCGGTCGGGCGTATTACTGCTCCGTTACCACTACCGTCAGTTTACCTGTAATTTCTGTATAAAGCTTACATTCGATGTGATACGTGCCGAACGCCTTTATGGGATCGCTCAGCTGCATTTTTCTTTTATCCACGGTTATTCCGTGCTGCTTTTCAAGGCACTCTGCGATCTCCTTAGCTGTAACTGAGCCGTAAAATCTGCCGTCAGAGCCTGCCTTCGCAAATATCTTTACGGTAACGGCTGAAAGCTTGTCTGCACATTCCTTTGCCGCCGCCTTTTCAAGCTCTATTTTATGAAGCCTTGCGTTTTCCTTATTTTTCAGATCGTTCATTACCTGAGCGCCCGCCTCTGCTGCGAGCTTTTTGGGGA
>JAFYMA010000201.1 GCA_017556845.1 Clostridia bacterium
ACAAGCTCTGCCAGCTGATCTGTGCTCGTTACCGACTGACTGAGTATAGATGCCGAAATATCGGTTTCAGCAAACAGATCGTAGATCATCTGTGCGAGCTTTTCCGAAAGCTTATTGCTTTTTTGCTTGTCATTGTTCTTTACGGAAACGAGAACTGAGTTGCGGTCAACGTCAATGTATCCTTTTTCCTTAAGCAATGTGACTATACTGTCAATAGCCGTTTCCAGCTCCATGCCCTTGTAATTCTTATCTCCGAGAAGATCTGCGCCATCCTCGTTGACAGCCTTTACGTCAACGACCTTTTGTTTTTTATTTACGCTTATTTCAATACTCGGATTTACGTCGATCGACACAATAGAATCAACGGCATTTACCGACATATACATAAACGTGCTGAAAACAGTGCCGAATATCAGAAGCACTGCCGCAGCCACCGCTGCAAACGGCTTGTAATTGAAAGTTTTTTTCATTTTTTGGTACCTGCCTTTCTCATTGCAGGAGGCGATTATTCTGTCAAGAACATCGGGTGTAGATTGCTCTATTTCCCTTTTTAATCTTTTTTCAACATTGTCCGACATTAATTTACCCTCCCAAAACCTTTTTCATTTTTTTGATCGCTCTGTTGTATTTTGAAAGCACCGTTGCCAGCGGCATATCAAGAAGCTTTGCTATTTCTCTGTGCTTAAGCCCCGTAACCGCATGCAAGGTAACGATTTGCCGCTCTTCCTGTCCGAGTGTCATCATAGCCTGAGTGACAGACAGCTCTTCTGTCACCTGCTCGGAAAAATCAGCGTGTGATACTGAATTGCTTAAGATCTCATCCTGCATCGGTTGAGATCTTTTTTTCTTTCTCAAAAGCATAAAAGCAAGATTTTTCGTTATTTCAAGTATCCACGGCATAGGATTTCCCCTCGGCTTATACGAGCCTGCATAGGAAAATATGCGAACGTATGTGTCGTGCATAACATCCTCGGCATCCGCGGCGTTTTTCAAAATTGACAAGGCGAAGCCATACACCGAGCTTTGCGTATGAATATACAATTCCGCAATGCCATCCGTGTCGCCTTCGGCGGCTCTTGCGATGTATTTTTCAAGCTGCAACTTTTCGGTGTTATCGGTATATTCAGTTGTTTTCGGCGACGAAAATTCCTTCATATACTGCATAGCTTTTTTCTCCTGTCACAGAATAAATGCATAAGAAAGGCTTTTTATTGCATCCAATAAAACTTTTTTCAATAAATTTTACCGCCGTTTCTATGTACATTTCAATACTTTTTTCAAAATTTCCTGAATCACACTTGAAATCACCGTGTTTGTATGATAAAATGTATTGATTAATTTTATATATTTGAAAGATGACTTGACAAAAGGAGTACAATATGCCTATAAAAATCCCCGACGGGCTTCCTGCCGCGGAAATATTACGCAGCGAAAATATATTCGTTATGAACAAATTGAGAGCCGAGCAGCAGGACATTCGTCCTTTGCAGATAGCCGTTCTCAATCTTATGCCGACGAAAGAGGTAACGGAAACCCAGCTCGTCCGCTTACTTTCCAACACCTCCCTTCAGGTAGAGTTAACTCTCGTCAGAGTTGACAGACATATATCCAAAAACTATTCCGAAGAGCATATGGGACTTTTTTATGCCGACTTTGATGATGTTTGCCACAGAAAGTTTGACGGTCTTATCATAACCGGTGCACCCGTTGAAAACCTTGATTTTAAGGAAGTCAAGTATTGGGATAATCTTTGCAGGATTTTCAAATGGGCGGAAAAGAACGTTTGCTCTACTATATTTATATGCTGGGCATCGCAAGCCGCTCTTTATTATTATTACGGCATAGGAAAGCAGATGCTTGATAAAAAAATGTTCGGTATATTCGAGCATACAGTTCATACCCCTGCGCATCCTATCGTACGCGGATTTGATGAAACGTTCCTCGCTCCTCATTCAAGGCACACCGAAATAGACATTCACGATCTGCAGGCGGCATTCAATCTGAAAATACTTGCTTCATCCGAAAAAGCAGGACCTTATCTTATATCCGACGATACCAATAGCAGATTTTTTATCACAGGTCACTGCGAATATGACTACGATACGCTGTCACTTGAATATTTCCGTGACAAAAACAAGGGACTTGACATTGAAAAGCCGTACAACTATTTTCCCGATGATGACGAAACAAAGCGTCCGCCGAACAGATGGCGCTCGCACGCTCATCTTTTGTTCTCCAACTGGCTTAACTATTTCGTATATCAACGCACACCGTACGATCTTGAAAATCTTTGATCCCTTTATTCTGCGGATACATATGTAACCTTTCACCCGTTTTTGCTATTAACTGTACAGACGCAAAGGAGGTGCGCTTCGTTGAACAGCTTTGAGGATGTCTACAATAAATATTTTCCGCGGGTCTACAGCTTCATCTTCAATCTGTGCCGTGACAGCTCACTTTCCGAGGAGATCACGCAGGAAGCATTTTACCGCGCATACGTGGCATTCGACAGATATAACGGAAGCTGCGATATTTTCACCTGGCTCGCCGCCATAGCAAAAAACACGTATTTCAATTATTTAAGGAAAAATAAAATTAAGCTCGTAGAGCTTGATGAAGCTGACGGGCAAAGCGTTGAAAGTCCGGAGGATGCAGTTTTCAGAGCATTCGAATCCAGACAGGTGCAGTTAGCTGTAAACAAGCTTCCGAAAAAATATAAAGACGTTGTATTTTTGAGAGTATACGCCGAATTGCCTTACAGCGAAATAGCATCTTACCTCGGAATATGTCAGTCGAGCGCCAAGGTGATATTTCACAGAGCGAAAGAAATGTTAAGAAAGGAATTAACGGTATGAGCTGCGATATAATAAAGGATCTTTACGGGATATACAAGGACGGTTGTGCCAGCAACGAAAGCAAGGAGATAATAAAGCATCATCTGAAGCATTGCGAGGATTGCAGACGCTTTTACCGTGATGTTCCTTCGAAAAATAAGATGACCAATTATCATTTAAATGGAGATTATGCTCTTCTTGCAAAAAGGATCAAACGGCGCAGAACCTTTATAACAGCGGCTATCGCATCGGGATTCGTAATCCTCTCCGCCTGGGCTATAGCAGAAACGCTCGACAAAAAATGATTCAATTTTTAATTATGTCCAAAATGTAAATATTAGTTTTGGATATTGACAAAATCAAAATTGTAGTATATAATACTTGTGTTAATCCGAAGACAGCAGGTTTCGGTAAAAGCTTATGGCTTTCCTGCCGAGGGGAAAACGGTATATACTTTTTGTATTTTTACGCTTTCTTTTCGGTATCCGATCGGTGTCCGACAAGATGGCGTTTTCTGTTTTCGGAAGACATACCAAAACGGAGGTAAATTCAGATGGCAAGCGAAAAAATCAAGGCCGCTAAACAGCAACAGGTAGCAGACCTTGCAGAAAAGCTCAAGACCGCCTCTTCCTGCGTTATCGTAACATATGCGGGTATTACCGTTGAAGACGATACAAAGTTGAGAGCTGAATTGAGAGAAGCAGGTGTTGACTACTCCGTTATCAAGAACACGATGACGAAGAGAGCTGTTGAGCAGGTTGGTTACGCACAACTTGGCGATGTTCTCGAGGGTATGACGGCTGTGGCTATCAGCCAGAATGATCCCGTAGCTCCCGCTAAGGTCCTCAAGAAGTACGCTGACAAAGTTGAAACCTTTGATATAAAGGCAGGCTTTGTTGACGGTGAAATTCTTGACAAGGCTGGCGTTCTCGCTCTTGCAGATATTCCTTCCAAGGAAACACTTATTGCAAAGATCATGGGCTGTGTTCGTTCACCGCTCTTCAACTTGGCGTATGTGCTCCAGGCGATTATCGACAAGAATGGCGAAGCACCCGCAGCAGAGGCTCCCGCAGAGGAAGCCGCAGCAGAAGCTCCCTCAGCAGAATAATTTGCGCGTGAGTTAAAATTTATTTTAAAAAATACGAAAGGTAGTATTAAAAATGGCAAACGAAAAGATTGAAAAGATTCTTGAAGAGCTTGATGCTCTTACAATTCTCGAAATGGCTGACCTCGTTAAGGGTCTTGAAGAAAAGTACGGCGTATCTGCAGCAGCTCCCGTAGCAGCAGCAGGCGCAGCAGCTCCCGCAGCAGCAGCTGCAGAAGAGAAGACAGAGTTCGACGTAGTTCTCGCTTCCTTCGGTTCATCCAAGCTCGGCGTTATCAAGGTTGTTCGTGAGCTCACAGGCCTCGGCCTTAAGGAAGCTAAGGACATCGTTGAAGGCGCTCCCAAGACACTTAAGGAAGGCGTTGACAAGGCTACTGCTGAAGAATACAAGGCTAAGCTCACAGAAGCAGGCGCAACGATCGAAATTAAATAATTTCACTTTCATAGGCGTTATAAAAGCCGTGGGAAATCCCACGGCTTTTGCTTTTTATCGGCATTTACACTTTTCAACCCTTTTTCTTGTCATCATCTCATGGATCTTAAACGCACAAATGTGAAGCATAATCAGAACTACAAGAAATCCAACACCGAGAACCGTTACGGTTGCAAATTTTCCGTTTTCAGCATCGCCTACGGTGATCAAAGGCTTTTTACACATACACATCATTTGTGAAATACTGTTTTTCATATTTTGCTCCTTTTATTAATTTAATTTATTATTGGAAAATACTAAGGCACTTATTCGTCTTTTTTGATAAATACCTCTTTCCCCTTGACAAAATTGCCATATTCATGTTAAACTGTTCATTGGGACTAAATTTAAGGAGTTTTTTAATTGAATATTCCAAACGGAGTAAAAAATATACTTAATACACTTAACGCAAGCGGTGAGTCTGCATATATAGTCGGCGGTGCCGTCAGAAACAGCATTATGGGCAGAACGGTCAACGACTATGACGTCACAACGTCTGCTTTGCCCGATAAAATTGAAGACATATTTTCGGACTTTTCAACAGTCAACGTTGGAAAAAGCTTCGGTACGGTAGTTGTATACGTCGAAGGCACTGCCGTAGAGGTCACAACTCACAGAAAAGAAAGCGGTTATTCCGACGGCAGACACCCTGATGGTGTTCTTTATACCGAAAGCATACACGAGGATCTTGCGCGTCGCGATTTTACTATGAATGCTATCGCATACAGTGAAAACGGCGGGTATATAGATCCATTTGGCGGCATTTCGGATATCAAAAAGCGTACTGTACGATGTGTGGGAAACGCCGAAGAACGATTTAACGAAGACAGATTGCGTGTTTTACGAGCGATACGCTTTTCCTCCGAGCTTGGCTTTGAGCTGCACGAGGACACAGCGAAAGCCGTTCACGCATACGCAAACAAGCTTGACGGATTATCAAAAGAACGCATTTCAGCAGAATTATGCCGTCTTTTATGCGGTGAAAACGTAAAGCAAACACTGACTGAATACAGCGACGTTATCATTTCCGCAATTCCCGCATTGGAGCGAATTTATAAATACGATCAGGGCAATCCTTACCATATTTTCGATCTGTACGAGCATACGGTAAATTGCGTAAGCTACATAGAGCCTGCACTACATCTTCGCTTAGCGGCGCTTTTTCACGATATCGGCAAGCCTCTTTGCAAAAGCGTAGATACCGAAGGAATTTTTCATTACAAGGGCCATCCTGCCGTAAGCGAAGCAATATCTTATTCGGTTCTGAAGGGATTAAGGCTGCCCACCAAGCTGTGCCAGACCGTGTGCACGTTGATAAAATATCACGACGAGCGAATAAGTCCTGACAGCGTACGGATAAAACGCCTTATGTCAAAGATGGGCGCGGATATGTTTTTCGATCTTCTTAAGCTTCAAAAGGCAGATATTCTGTCACAGAATCCAAAATTCTATTCCAGATTAGAGTCACTTAACGAGGTATACAGGCAAGCAAACGAAATAGTAAAAACGGGTACTGCGTTGAACGTCAAGGACCTTAAAATAAACGGAAACGATATAGTAGCTCTCGGAGTAAGACCCGGCAGGCAGGTCGGCGAAATATTGAACGCTCTGCTTGACGGTGTCGTTTCAAACAAGCTATATAACGATAAGGAAATGCTTATAGAAAAAGCAGAAGAAATTATAAGACGAGGTGTTGCAAATGAGTAATTTTAAATTAGGTGTACTTTCTGCATCATTCAGATGCGGATTTGAAGATACGTTAAAAAAGGTAAAGGCTCTCGGACTTGACGGAATACAGCTTGACGTCGTATCGGGTGAAAACGATTTCAGAACCTTTGATTCTGATCGTTTAAAGGTATTTAACGGTCTTATGGACAAATATTCCTTGCAGGTAAGCGCTTTATGCGGTGATCTTGGCGGCCACGGAATAATGGAGCGTGAGGAAAACAAGACGAAGATACCCGATATGATGAAGATAATCGATCTTGCAAACACCTTGAACGTCAATGTGGTTACAACGCATATTGGAACTGTACCGTCCGATCCAAACGAGGAGCGATATGATATAATGTGCAACGCCGCACGCACGCTTGGCACTTACGCTAAAGAAAGAAACGTAACACTTGCGATAGAAACAGGGCCGGAAACGCCCGAAACTCTCAAAAGCTTCATTGAGGATGCCGCATGCGGAGGACTCGGAGTAAACCTTGATCCTGCAAATCTTGCTATGGTAACGGATGTAGAAGCGCCGCACGCTGTCCGCGTGCTCGGAAAGCACATCGTCCATACTCACGCCAAGGACGGAATAATGCTCAAGAAGACTGAGCCAAGAATCATATATGACTTTTTTGCATACGGAGGAATAGAGGATCTGAGA
>JAFYMA010000202.1 GCA_017556845.1 Clostridia bacterium
ATATCACGCAGGCATCATCGTGCTATATAAACGATATTCTGCCATCCTGCTACGATAAAAAAAGCCAAACGCTCACGTTCAAAAGCTACTATCACAAGGGCACTGACATTCTGCCAAACGGATTTTGCATATCGGACTTATCAAAAACGAAGATAGTATACGCAACCGACCTTGACGGCTACCGCACCGTCGCAGACACGCTGAGAAATACGGTAAAAAGCGTATATAACATAGAAATGCAGATATGCGCCGACACGGAAACACCCGTATCGGCAAGAGAAATACTGATAGGACGAACGAACAGAGACCTTTCAGTATCCCATTACGCAAACGGCGGTTATATTATGGAATATGACGTCGTTGCAGATTCGGGCGCGCTGCAGATACTGTGCGGCGGCTCGTTCAGCGCAAGAAAAGCCGCAGAGGAGCTTGCATCGAGTCTTTTCAAATCATCAAACGCAAATAAGACTCTGCCAAAGGGAAGCTATACGAGCAAAAATATGCTTGCGCCCGTTTTATCACGTCCGAGTGCGACGAGTGCAAGAATAATGACCTTCAACGTAATGCCGTATACGCTTGGCGAGGCAACGTACGCAAACGCTCTGCCCGTAAGGGAAAGAGTTGAGCTTTTCGCAGGTCTTCTCATATCGTCAAGCCCCGACGTTCTCGGTCTTCAGGAAGCAGGCTTCAAATGGCAGGAGCAGATACCGCATTACATCGGCGTTCTGAATGAAAAATACGGTCTTGGGTATGATTTCGTTCTCTGCTCGTACAACGGAAAAAACAACTACACGCCTATGATATACCGCGCGGACAAGTACACCGCGCTTGAATGTAAGTATCAGCATTACGATTATCACACGAGCTCCGCAAGTAAAAACGGCGTTTATCTCAGAGGTGCCTCCCAGCTCGTTCTTCAGAGCAAGACTGCACCGGATCAAAGATTTATCGTCATAAATTCACACTGGGATCACGGCAGTCAGCTTGCAAACCTGCATCCGCAGTATATGAACGAATGCGCCTCATCGGAAGCGGCAATCGTAAATTCATATAAAGAAAAATATCCGCAAACGAGAATATTCTGCGTGGGCGACTTCAACAGCCACAGATTCAACGGGGTATTCTTTAAGCAGTTCTGCTCTGAGATCAACGGACTCGTTGCAAGCGACGTTGCCAGGACAAACGGCACGCTTAAGGTAGCGGGCGGATTTCACGGCTCGGGAAGTAATCTTTCCGAATATAAAACGCGGTACGATTTCACGCCCGTAACAGATTCATTCATCGACCACGTAGTTTTCACATCCTCATCGTCAAGCGTTAAGACATCTGTTCTTAATCATAACACGGTATACGGCACGGAGGGCTTTTGCCACATAATCTCCGACCACTGCCCCGTATATGCCGATTTCGGCTTTACGGCAGGCTGAGCGCAATATCAGAAAGGAGTCTATTATGAAAAAGATCATATCGTTTTTATGCGTGATATTCACCTTATCGCTTTGTGCCATAGGATCAGTCAGCGCCGCTGAGGACTATACCTTAAGCGGAAACGAATTTACCGTATATACCGCAAACGGACTTATGCAGGTCGCAATGATAATAAACGGCGAACAGGGTGACACATCAGTGTCATACACCTCTTACAATATCAATATTGCTAACGATATTGATATGAAAGGCAAAAGCTACAAGCCGATAGGAAAGAACGACAGCTTCGTTTATACGGGCACGGTCAACGGAAACGGACACACGATAAGCAATCTTAAAAGAGAAAATTATACAGGCTCGTGCCTTGGATTTATCGGTGTTGCGGGAATAGGCGCAAGCGTGCAGGACCTCAATTTGCAATCGGTAACGCTATCGTCTGTAAAGGAAGGAACGGGATACGTCGGCGGTATAATCGGCAAGGCAAAGGGCGCAGGCGGTGCCTTTGTAAAGAACTGCACCGTCAGCGGAGTTATCAAAACGAATGAAACGGGCGCCGGCGGTATTATCGGCGCGGTAACGTCAATTAACGCGTTGATAACTATCAGCAACTGTACGGTAAACGCTGATATTACCGCATTGAGCTCAGGGGCAGACGGTATCGTCGGCTATGCAGTATCGGGCGCGTCGGTCACACGATCGTCGTGCGTTGTAAACGGCACCTGTATTCAGTCGGGAACGGAATTTACCGTATATACGCCCGATGCACTTGTTGCCGTTGCATCAATGATAAATTCCGACACGTCATATTCGTCAGCCACGGTCAACATTGCAAAAGACCTTGATATGAGCGGCAAGACGTGGACGCCGATAGGAAAAAATGATTCATACTCATTCAAGGGAGTAATAAACGGGCGCGGCAACACAGTAAGCAATCTTACAAATGCAGATAATACAGCATCGGACATCGGCTTTATCGGCTTTGGTGCAGACGGATGTGCCGTCAGCTCTCTGCATCTTAAAAACGTCAATTTTAAAACAAGCTCCGACCGTGTAGGCGGAATTATCGCAAACGTCACTTCCCGTGCAGCTATCACGGATTGCTCAGTTGAAGGAACGCTTTACGCAGGCGGAAGCTACTGCGGCGGACTCGTCGGCGTTGTAAGCTCGTCATCGTCCGACGTATCCATAAGCCATTGTGCCGTAAACGCAAGCATCACATCAAAGGGACACTCAGCGTCGGGAATAGTTGCAGGCGATACCGCAGGCGGCTACAAAACGAACGATATTTCGACGTTTCCGACCGTCACGTCAGATAAGGTATACGTAACGGGAAGCATAAGCGCAAATTACAGAGTCGGCTCGTTTATGGGATATAACTTCTGCGTTAACGCATCGTTTAAAAACTGTATTTCAACGGCTGCTCTCGATTATACGAGATCATCGGATAACGGAGCGTTCCTTGCAATAGACAACTATTCTAAAATATATCTTGAAAACTGCATTGCTTTCAGCGATCTTCACGCATTTTACAGTATAGCAAAAACAGCGTCCGTGCAAACGGTGGAAATAAAAAACTGCTATCTTATGAAGGACTCTATCGGCAAAAACGCAACGATAGCAACGTATAATAAGTACGGATTTTATGAATACGATACGTCAGCGCAGTATAAGTACAGACTGATAGCGGATATTATCGTTGACGGAGTCGGCGCGGAATTCACGCCGTACACGACGACGAATACAACGTACCGCGTGCCCGTTATACAGTACGATCTGCCGAGCGGAACGGAAAACGATGTAATATCAAGGGCGTACAGCTCTGCTATGGCGATGTTCAAAGACGGAAGCGTTCAGGAGAAATTCGTTCATAAGCACACCTGGATAAATGAAAAAACAACGCTTGCTCCGACGTACGACTCAAACGGCAAAGCATCGTACGAATGTGCCGTGTGCCATAGCGTAAAAACGGTGCAAACGCCATGTAAGGAAAGCAATGTAAGCTGGAAATTCGACACAGCAACGAAAACTCTCAGCATATACGGCTCAGGCTCAATGGGTAAATTCGCAACGCCGAGCACGATACCGTGGAAAGCTCACAAAAACGAAATCGTATCCGTTATCATACAAAGCGGCGTTACGGATATATGCGATTACGCCTTTTACGATTGCACGTTTATGCAAAGTATAACTATACCGCAGGGAGTTTCCTCAGTAGGTGCGTATGCGTTTCATAATTGCAGATCGCTGTCATATATCACTCTGCCCTCAACGGTAAAAACGATACACGATCACGCATTTGAATACTGCCCGTCACTAAAGCAGATAAATATTCCGCAGTCCGTAACGAGCATCGGATACGGAGTATTCAGATACGCAAAATACGCCCGCCCCGTCATAAATTCATCGTCATCAAAATATACGATCGTAGGAAACTGTATTATAGATACGGAAAACAGATCGGTCATAGCAGGCTTTGCAAACAGCACTATACCGACGGATGCAGCTGCCGCAACGTCTATTGGCAGAGCGGCATTTCAAGGCTGTAAGATCACTGATATAACGATCCCGCAAAACGTAACGTCAGTTGAAATGTACGCATTTGCTGACTGCACGTCATTGAAAGCCGTAAGCATTTCTCAAAGCGTGACCGATATAAGCGAGGGTGCGTTTTACGGCTGTGCGGTGCTTGAGATGATAGATATTCCGTCAAATGTAACGGCAATAGGCGCTCTTGCATTCAATGAATGTACTGAGCTTAAATACGTGACGTTGCCGCAAGGCCTGCAGTCCGTCGGAGTTTCATCATTCAGAATGTGCAACGCTCTTGTAAAGGCATCGTTTGGCGGAACGTCTGCAGAATGGCAGTCCGTCACGATAGCAAACGGAAACGATATTTTGAAATCGAAGATAACGGCAAATAATTCCGTAGCAATGCTCAATACATACGGTCCTTATATTCTCGAAAATACGGATAAGGAATCAAAGAAAAGGAACACAAGCGTATGAAAATTTTGAAGCAATATCTGAAAACGGTGGTATCAAGCATAAAATACCGTGCATCGTTTTTCTGTTGTTCTTAACGGAGAATTGTCGGGCGCAAAAAAATCGTTTGGAATAATTCTTGCGGTACATATTTTATTACAGTAGGGGCGATTCACGAATCGCCCGAAACAAAATTAACGGAACACAGACGAAACCGTGAGGATCATGAAGAACATTTACGCACTGCTTTTATTAATCGTGATATTTGCATTGATGAATACAGTATCGTATTTGCTCGTGCATAAGATGTATCTTTCCAAAAAGGCTGACTGAATAAGAAAAGAGTAACGAAAAAG
>JAFYMA010000203.1 GCA_017556845.1 Clostridia bacterium
AGGAGACCATCTGTTTGCCCTCATCAATCGATCTTGCTCACGTTATCTGCCCTGCTTGCGGCGAAGAGTTTTCTTGCATCTGCGATGAGGATGAGGAATGCGAATGCTGCTGCGGCGAGTGCGAGGAAGCAGAAGAGGAATAATAGAATAAATGCGTATTGTAACGCTTACAAGGCAAGGGAATTTTTCCCTTGCCTTTTTATCTGCTTTGCTTTGGAAATATATGTGTAAATTTTACGCATTTACGCTTGACGGAGAGGCTTTAATATGATAAAATAAAATGGATAAATATATTTTTACGAGGAAAGATTATGTACGATAACAGTCTTGTTTTTGAAAAATGCCGTGCGGCAAAAAAAGCATCTGTTCAGCTTGCATCATCCTCCTCAAAGGTCAGATGCGATGCCCTTGAAGCTATTGCGTCAGCTCTTGAGGAAAATTGCGAAAGGATACTTTCTGCAAATGAGCAGGATATTGCAAAAGCGGCTGAAAACGGTGTAAAGGAAACGATGATAGACCGCCTTACGCTGAATTGCGACCGTGTTTTTGCAATAGCAAACGCTGTAAGAAAGCTTATAGCTCTTCCCGACGTTCTCGGCAAGGGTGAGGTGTTCTGCCGCCCCAACGGACTTAAAATAACGAAAAAAAGCGTTCCTTTGGGAACGATAGGCATAATATACGAGGCTCGTCCGAACGTCACGGCTGACGCCGCCGCAATATGCATAAAAACAGGTAACGCCGTTGTCCTCAGAGGAGGAAAGGAAGCGTTCAACTCCAATATGTGTATATGCGATATTATGCGTGATGCGATAGCATCCGTGGGACTTTCCGAGGATTGCATCTGCTTTATAAACGATCCTGACAGACAGTCAAGCATTGCTCTTATGGGTGCGGTCGGTCTTATCGACGTGCTTATACCCAGAGGCGGCAAGGGACTTATAAGATCGGTATGCGAAAACGCAAAGGTTCCCGTTATCGAAACGGGCGCAGGCAACTGCCACGTATACGTTGAAAAAACGGCGGATATAGAAATGGCTGTCAACGTGTGCCTCAACGCAAAGGTCAGCCGTCCGTCAGTATGCAACGCGGCGGAAACGCTTCTGTGCGATGAAGAAATAGCAGAAGAATTTTTGCCCCTGTTTGCAAAAAAAGCAGCGGAATACAACGTAGAATTAAGAGGCTGCGAAAGATCGAGGGCGATACTGCCTTTTATAAAAGAGGCAACAGAGGACGATTATATGACCGAATATAACGATTATATAATGGCAGTAAAGGTCGTATCGGGCGTTTGTCAGGCAGTTGAGCATATAAATCAGTATTCAACGCATCACAGCGAGGCGATAATGACGGCGAATATAGATGCATCAGACTATTTTACGACGAATATTGATTCTGCGGCGGTCTACGTCAACGCATCAACGAGATTTACTGACGGCGAAGAATTCGGCTTCGGCGCAGAGATCGGAATTTCGACACAAAAGCTGCACGCAAGAGGCCCTATGGGTCCGGAGCAGCTTACAAGTATAAAATATATTGTACAAGGAAAGGGACAGGTAAGATAAAATGAGCGTTATGGAGCTTGCAAAGCAGCTTGGAGAAGCAATTAAGGAAGATGAAAGAGTTATCCGTCTGAACAAGGCAACGGCGGTATATGAAAACGATATGGAGCTTCTTACGAAGGTAAGTAAGTACAACGAAATGTCAAAATCACTTGCCGAAGCATTTGAAACGGACGGCAAGGATTCCGAAAAGGTAAAGACTCTCGGATTTGAATTGAAGGAGCTTTACACGGATATTATGGCTATGCCGTCGATGATCGAATTTTCTCAGGCAAAGGAAGCGGTTGACAAATTTATGGAAGAGGTCAACGGTGAGATAATGTACACCGTTACGGGCACACGCCCCTGTTCACACGACGGATGCGACGGAGACTGCTCACACTGCCACGGTTAAGCAATATCATTCTTTAAAGGAGCGTATACATCATGACACCCATGATGATGCAATATTTTGAAATAAAGGAAACGTGTCCTGACGCTATTCTGATGTACAGACTCGGCGATTTTTACGAAATGTTCTTTGATGATGCAAAGATCGCTTCAAGAGAGCTGGAGCTTACGCTCACGGGCAGAGATTGCGGTGAAAAGGAGCGTGCGCCGATGTGCGGCGTACCGTTTCACAGCGTTGACGGATACATTTCAAAGCTGGTAAGCAAGGGATATAAGGTCGCTATATGCGAGCAGACTGAGGATCCCGCAACGGCAAAGGGCATAGTCAAGCGTGAGATAATACGTCTTATCACCCCCGGCACACTGACGCAGTCGGGTATGCTCGACGAGGAAAAGAATAACTATATAGCATCTGTTTATATAATGCACGGCTCTGCGGCTATCTGCTTTGCAGATATATCCACCGGCTATATTGCCGCCTGCGCATCTGACAAGGATGCAGAGGATTTTATAATCAACGAGTGTGCCGCTTACCGCCCGTGCGAGATAATAGCAAATTTCAGTGCGTGCGAATACAACAGACTTGATGAATATTTTACCAAGCGTCTTTTCAGTATGGTCAATTATGACAGAAAAGAGATGTTCGAGTATTCCGGGTCATTGGAAAGATGCCGCCGTCAGTTTCCGTCGGTGGATGCAGACCTTCTTTCTTCATCGGTCATAAATGCCGCAGGTGCGCTTCTTTCATATATAGACGAAACGCAAAAGACGGATATTTCATATATAAACGAAATAAACGTATACGACGGAGCGCAGTATTTGCAGATGAACGCCGCTACGAGACATTCCCTTGAGCTGTGCGAAACGATGCGCGGCAACAAAAAGGGATCGCTTTTGTGGGTGCTTGACAATACCGTTACCGTATCGGGCGCAAGAATGCTGAGAAAGTGGCTTGAAGAGCCGCTTTACTCGGTAAACGATATAATGACACGCCAGAACGCAGTAACAGATCTTTATAAGGATTTTGCCGTGCGCGAGGAGTTTGCGCAGGCGCTTAAGTCGGTGCTTGACCTTGAAAGACTGTCTGCAAAGATAGTTTACGGCTCAGCATCGGGCAAGGATCTGCGTGCCATCAGCCAGACTGCCGCCGCTATACCGAAAATACGGCAGATAATTTGCTCGTTACGCTCTGAAAAAATGCAGTATCTTTACGAAAATCTTGACGAGCTTTCGGATATTGCCGAGGTAATAAACAAGGCGATAGTCGAAGATCCCCCGTTTTCCGTCAAGGAGGGCGGTATAATAAAGGACGGCTACGACGCTGACGTTGACGAGCTTCGCAGTATTATGAAGGACGGCAAGTACTGGATATCGAAAATAGAAGAAAAGGAACGCGAGGAAACGGGAATAAAAACTCTTCGCGTGGCGTATAACAGAGTTTTCGGCTATTACATAGAGGTCACGAAATCGTTTTTGAACGACGTTCCGGAAAGATACATAAGAAAGCAGACGTTGACGAACTGCGAAAGATTTATAACGCAGGAGCTGAAGGAGTTTGAAGCATCGGTGCTTGGCGCATCCGATAAGATAGTCAAGCTCGAATATGATATTTTCTGCAATATCAGGGATTTTGTAAATAATAATATCGCAAGAATAAAGGACGTAGCCTCAAAGCTGTCAGAGCTTGACGTTTATCTGTCGCTCGCACAGTGTGCAGCGAAAAACAGATACACACCGCCTGAGGTCGATCTGTCCGACATGCTTGAAATAAAGAACGGCAGACACCCCGTTGTAGAGCAGTTCGTAAGCGAGGGAGGATTTGTTCCGAACGATACGTATCTTGATACGGGCGCAAACAGACTGATGCTTATAACAGGTCCGAATATGGCGGGTAAATCCACTTATATGCGTCAGAATGCACTTATCGTCATTATGGCACAGATAGGCTCGTACGTTCCTGCGGAAAGCGCAAGGATAGGTGTGTGCGATAAGGTATTCACCAGAGTCGGCGCAAGTGACGATCTTGCCTCGGGTACCTCTACGTTTATGCTTGAAATGAACGAGGTGGCAGGTATTCTCAGCAACGCCACGAAAAGAAGCCTCATCATCTATGATGAAATAGGCAGAGGCACGTCAACGTACGACGGTATGTCGATCGCCAGAGCCGTTGCGGAATATACGGCGAGCAAAAAGATAGGCGCAAAAACGCTTTTTGCAACGCATTACCACGAATTGACCGAGCTTGAGGGAACGGTCGAAGGCGTTATTAATTACAATATTGCGGCAAAAAAGCGCGGCGACAGTCTTGTTTTTCTGCGTAAGATAGTTCGCGGAATGGCTGATGACAGCTACGGTATCGAGGTTGCAAAGCTTGCAGGAGTTCCGTCGCCCGTTATAAAGCGTGCAAAGGAGGTCTTGCTCGTTCTTGAAGCCTCCGCACCCGAAAAAAAGCACGAAAGAGCCGTAACGAGCATAGAGGATCTCAATATTTCCGTTCAGACGGTTGCCGATGACGAAATAAGAGAAAAATTAAAGGGAGTTGACCTTAATATAATCACCCCAGTTGATGCCTTCGATATATTAAGACAGCTCAAAAAATTACTGTAAATATGGGAATTATAAACGTACTTGACATAAGCGTAGCCAACCTTATCGCCGCAGGCGAGGTCGTTGAAAGGCCCGCCTCGGTCGTTAAGGAGCTGCTTGAAAATTCAATAGACGCAGGGGCAAAAAATATTACCGTTGAAATAAAGCGCGGCGGAGTCAGCCTTATAAGAGTGACTGATGACGGCTGCGGAATGGCTAAAGAGGATCTGCCCGTGTGCGTTTTACGTCACGCAACGAGTAAAATACACACAAAGCAGGACCTTAACGGGATAATGACTCTCGGCTTCAGAGGGGAGGCGCTTGCCGCTATTGCATCTGTGTGCCGCTTGAGGATAATCACGAAGCAAAAGGAAAAAAACGGATACGTGCTTGAAAGCCGAGGCGGAAACGTGGAAAGCGTTGAGGAAACGGGCTGTGCTGACGGCACTACGGTAATCGTCGAGGAGCTGTTTGCAAACGTACCTGCAAGGCGGAAATTTCTGAAAAAGGATGCAACGGAGGGGGCGGCAGTCAGCTCTGTATGCGAAAAGCTCGCTCTTGCCAACCCCGATATTTCCTTAACGCTTATATCGGATAATAATCTGCGTTTTCGGTCAAACGGCGACGGAATACTGAAAAACGCAATATATTCCGTTCTTGGCAGGGAATTTGCATCAAATATGATACAGATCGACGGCAGTACGGACGGTATAGACGTTTTCGGCTTTATCGGAACACCGACAAACAGCCGTCCTAACAGAAATATGCAGATATTTTTCGTAAACGGACGGTACGTAAAAAGCAAAAGCATTCAGGCGGCGCTTGAAAACGCCGTACAGTCATTCGTTCCGCACGAAAAATTTCCGACTGCGGTATTGAACGTCGTGCTTCACCCGGGATACGTTGACGTGAACGTACATCCTACGAAAACAGAGGTCAAATTTTCCAACGAAAGAGCCGTTTTCGATGCCGTTTACTGCTCGGTAAAGGCGGCGGTCGATGCAAGCACGAAGCGCCCAGAGCTTGAAATTTCCGAAATAACGAAAAAGACGGAAGCGCCGACCGTTAGATTTACTCCTATTGAGGACGGCAAGGCTGAAAGCCTTAAAAAAAGGCAGATGTCCTTTGACGTACACGAAACGAAGGAAGCGCCGAGGCTTGAAAAGGTGCCGTTCGTTCCAAGACAGACGGAAATACAAACGCCGACGGTATCGAATACCGTAAGAGCTCCGAGCTATGAGGAGTATTTACGGTATACCGAACAGAAAAAAGCACAGATGCCTGAGCAAAAAACGGTACAAGAGAAGGAGCAGACACCGCAAAAGCAGGAAAGTGTCACGCCTTGGGTGCAGGAGGAATACGCACCGACGAAAAGACCCGGCGAATACCGCTATTGCGGAGAGATATTCAATACGTATCTTATCGTTGAAACCGAAAACGAGGCGTATATAATAGACAAGCACGCTGCTCACGAAAGAATAATATTTGAAGAGCTTAAGCGTGGGGTAAAATACAAGGCGAATTATTCTCAGATACTTATGATACCGCTGGAGATACCGTTGTCTGACGAGGAGCAGGCGTCGGCTGAGGAATTCAGACAAGAGATAACGAAAACGGGCTTTTCTTATGAGATAAAAGAGGGCATGGGCGTTGTCAGCGAGATACCCTCAAATCTTACGGAGGCTGCCGCACTTGATCTTTTTATCACCGTATTGTCAGAGCTTGCCTTGGGGGCGGGAAACGCCGCATTGACAAGAGATCTTTTGTATGAAAAGGCTCTTTACCAATCGTCATGCAAGGCGGCGATAAAGGCGGGTGACATCAACAGTGAGCAGGAGCTTAAGGCTCTTGTTGACAGACTTATGGCGTGTCCCGAAATAACGCACTGTCCGCACGGCAGACCCGTTGCGTTCATTATGACGAAATCGTCGGTTGAAAAAAGGTTCGGAAGGATATAAAAAAAGGTTGCAGAATTATGCGTGATGTCCTTAACGGACAAATCACGCATCGAGATAAATCCCTGACGAGATTTTCGATATGTTGCCGGCGCAACTCGATATGCCTACGGCTCGATATGTTTGCTTCGCAAACGAGGGATTTATCTCATATCGAATTGGCGCGAAGCGACAATATATCGAGCTTGAACTAAGTGAAAGCATATCGAGTCAACGAAGTTGACATATCGACAGAAAGAAAAAACAGAGCAAGAATAGAAGGTTTTATATCCTTTTATTCTTGCTCTTTTCTGCTTATATAAGGGTTTGGGCTTAGCCAATTTGC
>JAFYMA010000021.1 GCA_017556845.1 Clostridia bacterium
CTCTGTAACATTACCCGTAGTGTTTATAATGGTGGGTATTCTTATCGCGGTATGGGTACTTGTCACCAAAGCAGGAAAGAAGTTTAATGATGTTTATAATCAATACAAACAGTATTGTTCAACGGAAGTCTTAATCATAGAAGATACTAAGATATATGGTTCGACTTCTAAAGGATCGATCTCTTTGACATATAATCAAATAGAAAGTGTTGAATTTTCACCAAATGTATATTCCCCAGAAAAGAAAACACCCATAATTCCTAACGATATTTTTACAGTTCGGGATATAGTGGGTAATGAATTTACATTCTACTCTTTCAAGAATTGTAAGGATCTTAAGGTGGTTATAGATACAAAGATAAAGGGGAATTGAAATGATTAAGTGCAAGAATTGTGGTTATGAGAATAATGACGGAAGCCAAATATGTTTGAATTGTCGAGAACAACTTAACCAAAGCCTAAAACAGACTTCTAATGCCGAAAGCTACATTAGTACAAATCAAGAAGCGTTTTCAGAAATCGAAAGATCTGGCCGTAAAACCGGAAAAACAACAGCGATTGTGTTCGTCGTAATCCTTATTGCAACTGTACTGGGTGTGGTAATTCATTTCGCAAACCTATACAAACCTGTTGTGGATACAAATCTTTTAGGTTCTTGGCAGTCGGTGGGTTATGGATATACTGTTGTATGGACATTTGAAAAAGATGGCACATACAGTATGATTAGCTCCGGAACTGGTATTTTTTCCGATGGTTTAGATGTGGATGACTGGCATTACAAGGCCGAGGGTGGCAAATTGAAAACCTCTTGGTCTAAGAATATAGATGATTATGTTTCGGCTACATACGAATATCAGTTTGGTTTATCGGAAGATGGCAGACAATGCTTGATCTTGAAACATATTAAAAACGGTGGTGTAAGCACAACAGAAATTCTTTACAAAGCGGATTAGTTGATTGCAAATTGCTCAAGAAATTCCAATTCAGCGTAGTTAGATATAATAAATTAAACTCGGTAACAAGCTGAGACATAAGTGATTAAGTAAAGGCATCTTGTGGGAATATAAACGTTTCCCTAAATTCGAGGTCCTTGCTAATTCCCATCTAATTAGACGGTCGAAAACCATATAAAATCAGCAGTAACGGCATAACACAAGATAAGACTTTAACCTTAAAAATCCCCTGACAACAGGGGATTTTTAGATATTATAAGGGACACCATTATCGTTCTCCTCGGTATCTCCTAAGGGGTAGTTATGGGTTCGATTCCCGTTGCGGGTGCCATAGATATTCAAAAAAACGGATAATATCATATGTTTGATAATTATCCGTTTTCTCTATTTATACAACATCAAAGCAACCGATCCATTTTTTCGGATCGGTTGCTTTTTTAATCATTTTATTGTCAACGATGACACTGCCTGAAGATCTGCTTTTGTATACTGACCGTTAAAGTCACAATCAAATGCTTCTTTATATCCATTCACAGCCATACCGCTGATGATCTTTTTACATTTTAATACGTCCTTCGCTGTCACAACGCCGTCGCCATCGCCGTCGCCCTTGACGATTATAACCGCACTATTTGCTGCCGTTCCGTCTATCAGCTTTTTAACGACGTATCCTGTACATATTTTACCCGATACAGAAGCTCCGTCAGCATCGTATACGGCATAGTCGTGGTTTAATATATTTACAAGATCCTCAGTA
The DNA here is from genome assembly GCA_017556845.1 of Clostridia bacterium. Classification (GTDB taxonomy): domain Bacteria; phylum Bacillota; class Clostridia; order Oscillospirales; family CAG-272; genus RGIG7213. Next base: position 1,711 of record JAFYMA010000021.1, read on the forward strand.
CGTGTTCCCGGGGCTATTCCCATCAAAGAAAGATCGCCGTCTGCATTTTCACGCACTGCGCATCCGGATGATGAATTAAGCTCAAACGCTCTTTCCTCGTTGCTGAACGCCAAGGTTATATTAAAGCTCTGTGCCTTTGTGCCGTTATACAAATAAGTTTGTACGTTTGCGCCGGGCACACTTGATGCACCGAGAATATCAAGAACATACATACCCGCACTCCTCGGTCTTATTACATACGTTCCGTCAAGCTGCTGATGCAAGAACCATGCCTGAGCATTGCTTCCCGTATATGCTTCAACGCATACGTTGGCGCTTGCGGTAGATGTTCCGCCACTTAAAGTAAGTGCCTTGTTTGTTGCAATATTTATTATACCGTAGCTGCCGTCACTATTGCGCGAAAATTCCCAGACCTGAGATTCATTATGTTCATTCGTCGTCTGCGCATTCGTTCCGACGACTCCTACTGTCAGCTCATTTGAAAGAACAGAGTCGATCGTTGCAGAGAAATTATCTCCAAGTTCTGCCGATTGAGCAGTTATTCTCGGCTCTTTATAACCAAATTCCATGTAGTGCTTGAACGCAGTCAAATACTGATCCTTTCCGAATGCATTCAAAAGGTCATTATTTCCGTTAAGATATTGCCTTACGTCAAATATCGGACTTGCCGCTCTGCCCTCTTTGAGTCCGTTGAAAATAAAGTGTTTATACAGACGGTTTGCATCCGTTCCGAAGGCATTCTTCAAGTCGGGGTGCTTGTTTGCATAATAGTTACTGTCAAATATCGATTGATTGATTCCGAGATCGTATACGAGAGCAACAGAATTCCACGTGCTTCTTATTGAACCGTCAGAATAGAATGCTCTTTCCACATACGTTCCGTTATCGCTGTTAAGCGTAAGCATCGTTGTAGAGCCGCCGCCATCAAGCAAAAGACACGTATCATAGCCTATATCTCGGCAGAAATAAGGTATTTTATTATATTTTAGTCCTACGTAGCTTCCGTGAGTATTTGCAGTCACCATAGCCATCATAACAGAGCCGTCGGCCTTATATCCGATTATATTTGTGGGGTACTGCTTTGTAACGCTTGAAAGATAGTTATTGATCGAACCGTTGCGCATAACGAGCGACTGGCCGCCGATAGCTTCCTGGCATCTGCCCCAAAGCTCATTATTTCCATACTTATTATCGTAAAGATACGATGATACTGTTACAGAATCACCGATCGAGAAATTGTTCTGCAGCGATGATATTTTTGATCCTCTTGCAGTAAATACGATAACGTCGTCAGTAAGCGGCTGACGTGAGGTCGTACCGGATGCATATATTCCTATAACCGTACCTGTCACAGAACCGTTATTCATTATTTTATTCGATCCCGACACCCTTACTGCAACCTCATAAGAAGAGCTTGGAACATAGTTCGATGTGCTCAACCTGTTGTTGTATACGATGAGAGTATTATTGGCAGGTGCTCTGTTTATACCGCCCGCGCTTATCGACACACCTCTTGAGTTGTTCGTTATCGTTGTTTTTACATAAGGCTTACCGATCATTATCTTTCTGTCTGTAGTCATACCGATAGTGAAAAAGTCAACGCCCGATTGCTCCTGAGAAAGCATTTCGCTGCACCATATTTCTCCGCCCATAAGCAGCGAGCTGAATGAAACACGATAGCTTGCAGACGTACCGATTCCAAGTTCGCCCGTTTTGGTCATCCAGTCACCGTTTACAGCGGCAAGAATTATCTTTCCGTCCTCTGTATAGCTGTTTACAACGTTCGTCAACGGTGCATCGTTATTAAGATATTGTCCGTTGTTAATTACCTCCAACGAAAGCATAGGGTCATCGTTAAGGTTGCCCTTTACTATATTTATGACTCTGTTTGCTCCGTAGCCCGAAGAACCGCCGCTTCCGAGCGTTATAAGCTCGTGCGTTACGTCGGTATCAAATCCCGCAACCGTTATATTGGTTTTCGTATACGAGGATTCACCTACGAATCCGTACGGCGATGCCGCGTTTATTTTTATTTGTGTAAGTACAGCAAAACTGCTTGCCACCATAATTCCCGCTGTCAGCATAGCTGTGCATCTGTTAAATAGTTTTTTCATAATATACCCGCTTCCTTTTTAGTGCAAAAAAACGTCGTTATCTCTATACAGAAAGACGCTTCCGCAATCCTTCGATATTTTACACCCATTTAACTTAAATGTCAAGGCGTACGAAATATTTTTTTGTTAATTTTGCACAATTAACGAATACTTCAAAAAGATTATACAAAAAACCGCTCAGCTTTTTGTTCATTTATACCAAAGATTTTTTAACGCAAAAAAAATAAACATCGGTACACGTGTCTTTGCGCATATTTTACGCGCAACATACGTTTACCGATGCTTTTTTGTAACATTTATTATTTTGCTCTTTCCATGATTATGTCGATCATTTCTCCGACATTTTTCATAGAAGATACTTCCTTCATTGTAAATCTTATTTTATATTTGCGCTCAACTGCACCGATAAGATTGATATGCTCAAGGCTATCCCAATCGTCTATATCATCAGCAGTTGTTTTTCTGGTAACTTCTATACTGTCATCATCAAACAGATCTCTGAATATTTCGTTAAGCTCCGATACGATCTTACTTTCTGTCATAATAAAATCTCCTTTTTAATTAACCTTAATATATCTGTTTTTGTTTTCATACGAAGAAACATCAAGCTTCCACACCGTATTACCGTTTTCGTCTTCGCTTATTTTTTCAAAGCCAAAATCGGCATACAGTCCCTTTACCATTGAGTTCTTTGCAGTCGGATAGTAATTGCCCTTGACCGTATGCACTCCGCGCTGTCTGCACTGTGATACAAGCGTATCAAGCATAGCATATTCCATATCCTTTTTGAGCACGCGGCAGCTCATAAGCCATAAAACAATATCTGCAACCCCGTTTTCGATCTGTGCGATCGTAACGGCAACAACTCCGTTATCGCCGAATATATCCGCAAGCTTTCCGTACAGAGTTATCGTATTTTCGTCTTCCGATGCAGATTCTATTTCCGGCTGAGTATATCTTCTCGTAGTCAGATTGAACTGATTTGATTTATTGGTAAGCTGAGTTATTCTCGGTATATACACCGCAGAAAACGGCAATATTTCCGCTTTCATTTCAAGACTGAGCAAGTATTCTCCGTAATCTGCAAACTGACTTTGCTTCTGCGCCCTTTGTGTATTTGCACGGTACATATCATTACGGTGAGTATCATCAGAGGAAAACGCTGTGGTTTCAAAAAAACCGCTTCTGTCAAGTACACGTATATACTCATCGGGACTTGTAAGCTCGGGAACTGCTATTCCGCTTATCGAGCGTGAAACGAGCATTCTTTCCGTCGGATTATCGTCCATAAATACAAACGAGTCAACACCAAGGTCCATTTCAGCTGCCGTTGCGGCTATATTTCTGTCCTTCGGATCCCAATTTGCTTTTATCGTTATGAAATCGTCAGGACGCAGTATTCCTTCAGGATGATTAAGACCTGCTATTGCATTTTCGTGATCGTTTTTTGATGCTACCGTCAGCATTATGCCCATGCTTGACAGCTTTTTCAGATACTTCTGGAACTCCTCAAAGCATTCGGATTCCGCAGTTTCTCTGCCGATCTGTATTCCTTCGACACCGTCGTCACCAACGATTCCGCCCCAAAGAGTATTATCAAGATCGCACACGACCGTCTTTTTGTTTTTGCCGAATATTGACTTGACGATCCTCGTCATGCTGTGAGCGGCATACGGTACTGCATCGAGCGCCATCGCCAATTTATACATATACCAGGATTGAAGATCGTGCCATTTATCAAGACCGTATGCACTTGCCGTATATGCAATATCGTGAATATAAAAATCCTTATGTTCTTGTGCATACTGTGAAAGTCTTACGTTAAGCATCGCTATAAAACAGCTTGCGCCGTTTTTATCCCATATATCACGGTTTCCGAAATGTCTGTAAGGAGGCATTTCAAAGTTATTCTGTATTATGGGACAACGGAATTTTTCATAAAGAGCATCCCACGCCTGCTTGAAATGATCGAAGCATTCGTCAAGTAATCGTTCGCTTTCGCCGTCTGCGCTTGTGACTGCGGGAAAATATCCTTCGGCATTTCTCCAGGTAGTGTGAATATAAACGACATCGGGAGAAAATTCATCAAGCTCACTGTTGCCGAATACGGCATCCTGCCACCAGCGGTTGTATTCACATTCAAAAAACTCACACTCTATTCCGTCATTCAGCAGGAACAGATCTGATATCTTCACAACGTCGCTCGTTGTAGAGCCGCCGAGAACGGCAATTTTCTTTTTAATTCTTTTTGAGCCGTCCGCAAGTAATTCCTTGCGCAGCCTTCTTCTTTTGGACAAAAGCTGTGACGGATCAAAAGGATATTCAAGTTCTTTCATTATCAAAGTCTTCCTTAATTATCAAGTATGCTCGTTATATATTCACGCTTCGAACCGCTTGAAACGGTAAAAGCGCACATAGAAAAGCATACATCTGTTATTTTCTTATCCTCGATAAAGTCCTTTGCGTTCAACTCAAAATAACGCATATCTATTATATACACCTCTTCAAAGGAGCTTATAAGGAAAGGCGTCAGCGCGTTTCCGTACGATTCCTTGAAAACAACAAGCCTTCTGCCGTTGTTTACACCGGTATCGTGTATATGTACGATATACGAGTCGCCATATATAAATCTCGTGTATGAAACCTTATTACTGAACAAAGAGCCTGTAAACTCAAATTTGAACCTATCTCTTGAATAGTAATCGCACACATAGCTCTGCTTCGGCTTATATTCTATGAGCGTGTCGGGGTTTTTCTCAATTACCGACGAATAACCCGAATATTTGTACATTGAGCCGACGAACGTTCCTACCGGTGTTTTCACAAACTGATCAAGCGTTGCAAACGGCAAGCCCGCCGTGTCTGCAAACTGCTGGCATGCGTAATACGCGCCGAGTGCCGCCCAGTGATGATCCGTTCTGAAATACAGATATTCGTCAGAATGAGCACGCAAAATACTGAGCGTATCAATATAAATAACTCCGTCAAGAGCACCCTTAAGACCGTTGAACGCTCTTTCGGTGCACGAAAGTGACGATGAAAAATCACCCGTTTTAGGAGCATATATACCCGCTGCGGTAGGTATTGCCATAGCGTATACGTTTACACCGCTGCCTATTCTGCGTTTGAATTCGTTAAGTGCCTCGGCACACGCCTGGCCGCCGCCCTCTTTACCTCCGAACTGCTCCATTCCGCGCGTTCCGTATATAACTATACGGTCGGAAATGTAAGGCGTGCCCTTGTTTGCGGTATCATAAGGATCGTCCTCACTCGGTGACGGTTCAGTATATTCCGTTTCATCATCGGGCATAGTTTCCGAAATGTCAGGCGGAAGGGTATCGTCGGGCTTTTCAGTTTCAGACGGCTTCGTTTGAGCGTTGGTTTCCTTTTCGGTCGCCTTATCCGTTTCAACATCGCCTTCCGTTGTGCTCTCGCCATTCGTTACATCTGAAGTATCAGACGTAACGTCCGTATCTTCTGCAGGTGTTGTTCCATCGTTTGTTGTATCTGTGACTGTAATAACGTTTGTGTCCTCGCTCGGAAATGACGTTGAATACTCATCTGACGGATCCTTCTTTGTTCCCGCGTTTTCTTCAATATAGGTTCCGCTTATTTCCGATGTGTCCGGAAAATCTGTATTGTGCGATGCACCGCTGATAACGATCGCAACTATAACGATCGCTATTACGAAAAGGCCCGCAGGAAGCAAGTACCAATAATAATATTTCAATTTATCATCGCCCCCAGATTATTGCGATAATCTCCAACTGATGAAAAAGCACACTCTGCAAAAAGTACGTCCGTTATACCCATTTCTTTAACCATTGCAGGAAGATTGAGTTGAAACATTCTGCCGTCAACCACGTATATTTCTTCAAATGATTCAAGCAGATACGGAACAAGTGCATTTCCGTAGCTGTCCTTAACGATAAGGAGCTTTCTGCCGTTGTCACACGCATCTGACTTAACGTGAACGGAATATCTGTCTCCTCTTAAATACGTTGAGTACCAGCTGCTTCGTTTTTCATCACTGATAGGCCAATAAAGATCGTGCTTGCGGGGCTCTTGCAGCTGATGATTATAGAATATTGCAGTATACGTTGCTCTCGGTATATACGTTACAAAATCCTCAGGGTTATTCAGCAAGGTCGGGCTGTAGTTTGTATACTTATACATCGTTCCGATATATCCGGGGCGTACGTTTACGGTATACGTTGACAGATCCGCAAAATCAACGCCTGCCACAGAAGCAAACTGCTGGCTTGCGTAGTAAGCTCCGAGACCTGTCCAGTGGTGGTCTGTTCTGAAATATATATCTTCATTTTTATGCTGTTCAAGAACGTGATACACAGGCACATCGGTCACTCTATCTGACAGATTTTCCGAAATAATATTTATATCACGCAGAGAGTTGCCTGCGTATTTTGCATACGTTTTTGACTCTGATATATAGAATGCACACGCTTTGGGCACTACCATTGAATAAACATTTACGTCATCACCGACTTTATTTGCAAAGGTATTAAGAAGCTGTGCGAATTTTGCTGCACTCTTTTCACCGCCGTGATATACCTCAAGTGCACGAGTACCTATAATAAGCACTTCGCCCACGACCTCTACCGGCTTTTCTGCCTGAGTTATAACGGGTATCGTGCCGGGTGCCTCGGTCTCTTGCGAAGGCTTATCGTTGTCAGGCGCACCGCTTTCATTGCTCGGATCGTTTGTATGATCCGGATCCTCTATCGGAGTGGTCGTAACACCCGGGTCAATATCCTCGCTCGGATCCCACTCATCGTCAGGATCCCAGTCATCATCAGGATCCCATTCTTCCTCATCGGGAGTAATAGTGCCGTTATTGAATATCTGCTCTTTCGGAGTTATTCCCATAAGCCCTCTTATATGAGAGTTCATATCGACAAATTTATCACGCAGAAATACCGTATCGGTAAACCATGCGGAAAGATCGGAAAAATACTTTCCGCTCAGAAACGTCTTTGCTGTAAACTCGGGAAATTCGACCAATATACTGTTGTCGGACTCCTGCGTTCTCGGAAAGATAACGCAAAAGCAAAACATAAATACAAACACGAGCATCAATGATGCACATTTTATCATTATCGCAGTTTTCTTTTTCATAAAATTCAATCAAGTCCAGTCTTTTTTATCAAGAAATCTTACGTTAAAAACGCCAATACAGGAACGGATTGTTCGATGACGACGTCGCTATAAGCACCACGGTCGATATAAATAACAGAAATACCATATAGACCGTATTACTCAGCACCACAGCACCGTGAGTCTTTTCAGGGAGCGACGATGCAAGTGCTTTCACGAGCTGAGCTACAGGGAAGC
>JAFYMA010000204.1 GCA_017556845.1 Clostridia bacterium
AAAACGCCCCGTATCCAATGCTTGTAACGCTGTCGGAAATTGAAACTGAAGAAAGGCTGGGACAATACTCAAACGCACTATCGCCTATTTTTTGAACATTTCCGGGTATTACGACAGACTTAAGTCCCGAGCATTCGTAGAATGCATAATCGCCGATGCTTGTCAATGCATCCGAAAACGTAACCGATTCAATATTAGAGCAGTATGAAAACGCCCAGGCGTTTATGCTTTTTACACCGGCAGGAAAATCATACGATGCACTTGAGTTTCCTACCGGGTATTGGATAAGTACCGTTTTATTCTTGTCAAAAAGCGCGCCGGTTTCATCACTGGAATAGTAATTATTGTTTGCGTTCACCTTTATTTCAGTAAGAGTCGAACACATACTGAATACGTCATCACCTATGCTGCTCACGCTTGCCGGAATCGTAATTGACTTAAGGCTCGAACATTCATAGAATGCATAATCCGCTATATACGTAACGCTCGATGGGATAGTAACTGATTCAAGGCTTGAACAATATTCAAATGCACTTGCTCCAATGCCTGTAACACCGGTGCCGATCACGACACTTCTGATTACGGAAGAATCCTCAAAATCATACATAGAGCTGAATGCTCCATCGTAGATTGCGCCTTTTCCGCTTATAGTAAGCTTGCCGTTGCCGTCAAGAGTCCAAGTAAGTTTTTCGCCGCACGTGCCTGATGATGCCTGAGCCTTTGCAGGCTCGTACATTTCTATCGCTCCGTTATCAGTTTCCGTATCATATGCATAAACTGAAACTGCGGGCGAAAAGACCATCGTCGCCGACATAATGATTGCCAAAGTTTTTTTAAAATTCATATTTTACCCTTTCTTCAAAAATGATAAACATATTATTTTATTTATTATAACAAATAGTACAACTGAAATATGTAACAATGATATGAAATGAAAATGAATTTTTATTACATCTGGACATTTTTATTTGATTGACGAAAAATAATACAAATGATAATATCAATTTACTCACTACTGCAGGTTCATCCAGCTATGAAGACGCCATATCGTTCCGTCATACTCAAATACTCCTATCGCACAATTACCGCATACTACTTTATAACTTAATGAAGTTATTCCAAGTGTAATGGACAAAAATCCGCGTAACCATCCTGAATGTGAGAACACGGCAATGCTGTCATATTCAGATGCAGCAAGCTCATCTGCAAAACTGCTTATTCGCGCATAAAATTCTTCTCTTGACTCGCCGCCGAATGCGCTGTATCCGACATTGGAAAGATACGGCAACTGATCTTTCGGAATAATGCTCGGCGACCGTCCTGCAAGCTCACCTAAATTCATTTCCCTAAGCTTCGGCGTAGTTTCATAAACAACACCCGGCAAGGCTGTTTCGGCTGTAGTTTTTGCTCTGACAAGATCACTTGAATAAACACGGTCAAAATGTTCTTTTTCAAGAACGGGACGGATATTTTCCGCATCCTTAATTCCCTGCTCTGTAAGCGGTGTATCAATCCAACCGGACAATAGTCCCGATCTGTTATTCTCACTTTGTCCGTGGCGTATTATCCAAATTCGCTTCATACTTTCTCCTCCTTCGTAAAGCATTTACAACTGTAAGAGATACAGTCACGGCATTTATAAAATTTCATATGCTGTCACAACACATTTCTTTCGTTTATTCAAATATTACATAGATTAAACGCTGTAATACCAAAAACACTTTACAGAACGTTGGTTATTTATTCTAAAGGAAAGTCCGTACAAAATAATATACGGACTTTTCTTTAAAATATTGAATTTAAATATACAGGAATGAACGGCTGAAATGTTGCTTTTTAGAAATATATATAACGCCTGCAAGACTTATCAAAGACGTAATAACGAGCAGTGATATGTTGCTGTCGCTCATTTGCGGATTATCCTCATTTTTTCCGTCTGTAAAAAATACGTTTTGTGACATTTCTTTATATTGCTCGCCGACAACGCCCGAAAGTTCTTCGAGAATATATTTTTCAAGCACCTCAACGTCGAGCGTGCCGTCATTTCTTATAACAGTACCGTCTGCAAGCATTGCCATTCCGCTGCCGTACTCCAATAAATAGTAGTTGTGAGAAGCGAAAGTGTATTTTTTATCAAGTTCGATCGGCTTGTACTCGCCGCTTTTCTTGTCAAGTATCTTTATGTCGTAAACTCTGTACTCTCCGTCAACGCCTGTAAAAAAGGCGTTTTCATCAATAGTTACAGATGACGGTATTGACTTATCCACACTAAACGTAATGCCTGATACGTGCGGAAAGCTTCCGTCCTCTATAGGCCAGTTCATAACTGACATTTCAAGCATGTCCTTAATTGTCTGACCGCTTAATTCCGAAACTACGAGCTGATTGTTAAACGGAAAAACACTTAATATATCGTTAAACGTAATATCTCCTGCTTTGATATCAGATCGGATACCACCACCGTTTACATATCCTATATCAGCATCAGCTATAACGCGGAATGCATCAGCACACAGATCGCCAAGATTAGTTTCAGCATTTCTTACAAGTCTGTTGCCGTCTTTATCATGCGTAATAAGATCGTATTGACTGTATGCGATCTTTCTGTTGCCTATCTGGGAATATTCATCGTTTATCTGCTTTATATACGCATCAACAGCAGGATCTGTATTATTGTATTTATCCGTGCTTATAAGCTCGGTCGTTATGGAATCAGAGGAAATAGTCAGCTTTCCTATATTCTGAAATTTAGTTCCCGTAGATGTTAAAACCACGTTGTTACCAAGTTTATCTTCAACCAATCTGTTCTCAATAACACTATGCGAATGTCCGTCAAGCACAATGTCAAGGCCTGAAACGTTTTCTATAAGCTCAAGCACACTGTGCGTAGGCTCAAGATCGCCAAGGTGAGAAAGAGCGATAACATAATCAGCACCTTCGGCAATCGCAGAATCAATATTTCTTTGCACTATTGAATAAAGATCCAGGGGATTGAATGTGAAAATGAAATCTCCGTTCTCGTCCTTGAATTGAGCGGGCGATGATGAAGATATCGTTCCGGGAGTAATTACGCCGATATATGCAATGTCAACTTCCCCGTATGAAACGATCGAATAGGGCTTAAAATACGTTTCATCCTGACCTATTTTCTGAAAATTACAACATATTGGCTTTGTATTCATAATGTCTACAAGCTCGTCAAGGCGCGAAATGCGGAAGTCGAATTCATGGTTTCCGAGACCTACTGCATCGTATCCGACAAGATTCATTAAATTGACTATGTACTCACCTTTTGAAACTGCGCCGAGGCTCGTGCCTTGAACGTAGTCTCCGGATGATACAACGCCGACGTTTTCATACGTCTGCTTCAATTCATTTTTTAAGGCAGATATTTTTGAGTATCCGTCAACTGCACAGTGTACGTCGTTTTCATAAATAATGACGATATCCTCTGTGTTTTTCACAGCGAACACAGCTGATGTTAAAATGCTGCAAATCATGGCAAAACAGACTATTGATGCAAAAATTCTTTTCTTCATTTTTAACTCCTTAAAAAAGTGAAAAATATTTTCGGCACTATGACCGTATGAACCAATTTCATTGTATCATATATGTGCATTTATTTCAATACATTTTATTCATTATTTTTCGTTCTAAGCTTCATAAAAAGTATTTGAATTGGGAGTTGCACTTGACCGCTGTCTTTCGGGACACAACGCCATGCTTGGAAACGACGAGGCCTATGTGTTTTTTGTTTTTCTTACAACCTGTGTTTTTGCGATGGAATCACCTAAGCGTTTGCCTTTGTTAACTAAAACAACAATGCCTTCAATCTGCACGATTACATATGTAACGTTTCGCAATATCAAACTGCCAAAAGATGCTTTTTCTCCGGTTTCGGAATTTTGAATTGTCAGCCCACAGATAAGTTTTCCCAGACTTCTTCTTCCAAACAAGCAATCCTTGAATAAACAATATAGAGCTAACCATGCAAGCCCCATAAGGAATCCCGCAGAAGCTAACATCTTGATGCTTGGATAAAGTAGGTATTCAGGGTTGCTTCCGGGACCATAGAACATAAGCGCCATGGCAATACCGAACATAATATTCCAGTCAATTACAAATGCGAAAAATCTTCGAATGAGAATTTTAAAGTCCATATTTTACCACCTTTCATTTGGTTGTATCTTATTATACCACAAATTTGTAAATATTTAAACCGTTTCTCAGTATTAAAGGCTCCCTCCGGGTGGGAGCTGGCGCCGTAGGCGGCTGAGGGAGAGCGCGTTGCCGTAAAAGTTTAATTAAAATTCAAAGTCGCGCAGGCTCCTTCCGTCACGCTTCGCGTGCCACCTTCCTCCCGGAGGAAGGCTTTCGCCGGTTCGAATCTGTCTACAGGTT
>JAFYMA010000205.1 GCA_017556845.1 Clostridia bacterium
GCAGTATTTTCCTTTATCATTATGTTTTTAATGTCTCTTTTGGCAGAGTATCTTGTGGATGAAAAATTCAGAGTACCTAAATACAATAAAACGATGGAAGCATTGCAAAATGATGATGACGAGGAATAATTGCACACAGCGTTATATTGCAAAGCTCGCAGCGCGGGGTATAATATTTATATTATTCTTATTCATATATATTATCAACCGTGTCAGTAACGGCATCTTCGTTTTTAAAGCGTATTATTATCCGTTTTTGATCCTTGCATATCTTATATTTTTCTGTGAAACGGCAGGGCGGTTTTTCAAAAACAAAAAAATGCCATTATCGAGCCAAAAGCAATTTTGTAATATAAAGAAAACTACGGAATGCAAGCCTGAAACACACGGCGTTATATTCGTAATACTGATATGGCTGCTCGTGACCGTTACAGCAGGCGTGCTGTACTTTACGTCAGTTATTGACGTATGGATATTAATACTCGTTTGCCTTGCTTATTCCGTTGCAGACGTTATATGCGTAATATTCTTTTGCCCGTTTCAGTTTCTGTTTATGAAAAATAAATGCTGCAATACGTGCCGTATACATAATTGGGATATGTTTTTGATACTTACCCCGCTGGTATTCATACCGAATATATTTACGTTTATATTGGTGCTTCTGTCGCTTGCGGTTCTGATAATGTGGGAAATAAAGGTCAAAAAATATCCGCATAGCTTTTGTGAACGGGATAATCCGCTTTTGCAGTGCAAAAACTGCGAGCATCACTCGTGCAGATATAAAAAATCGGTATATAAAGCCGTAAATAGAGTATTTTTTAATAAAAATTCACACTAAATTGAAGTAGAGTTGCAAAAATAAGTATATACTTTGCTTATAGTTTTATTTTGGAAGGGTAGTTTAATATGTACCATAATGAAAGTATATCAGATGTAATAAAAAATCTGAATACGGATGAAAAAAACGGATTGAGCGAGTCTCAGGCTTCTGAAAGAGCAGCAAAATTCGGAAAAAACAAATTAAATGAAAAAAAGAAAAAAACGACGCTTGCACGCTTTATTGAGCAGTTCAAGGACGTAATGATACTTATACTTCTCGTTGCGGCGGCAATATCGTTTGTTATTGCCTGCATAGAAGGTCAGCCAAAGGAGTTTTTTGAGCCGCTTCTGATACTGGTCATCGTTGTGATGAACGCAGTTATAGGCGTAGCGCAGGAAAGCAAGGCTGAAAAGGCACTTGACGCGTTGAAAAATCTGTCAGCCCCGCATGCAAGAGTTATAAGAGGCGGTAAGGATATTATTATAAACGCCGCAGATCTCGTTCCCGGCGACATCATCCGTCTTGAAGCGGGCGACTTTGTGCCTGCTGACTGCCGCTTATTGCAAAGCGTCAGCCTTAAAAGCGAGGAGTCAGCCCTGACGGGTGAATCCGTACCTTCGGAAAAGGATGCTTCTGCGATCGTTGACGAAAAATCCCCCATAGGCGACAGAACGAATATGGTATTTTCGGGCTGCAGTATAACGTACGGCACGGCTCTTGCAGTCGTTGTCCGCACGGGTATGGATACGGAAATGGGCAAGATCGCAAACCTGCTTGACGGCGAGGAGGACGGAAAGACCCCCTTACAGCAAAAGCTCGCAAGCCTCGGTAAGTATCTCGGAATACTTGCTTTGGCGGTGTGCGGAATAATATTCGTCGTCGGAATTACGAGCGGTATGGACGTTATAGACATATTTATGACCGCCGTATCGTTGGCAGTATCCGCAATTCCCGAGGGCTTGCCCGCAATAGTAACCGTCGTTCTTGCAATAGGCGTGCAGAGAATGGTAAAGAAAAACGCTATCATCCGCCGCTTGCCCGCAGTTGAAACGCTTGGCAGTGCATCTGTGATATGCTCTGATAAAACGGGTACGCTTACGCAAAACAGAATGACGCTCGTTAAAGCGTGGCTTGATGACGGCGATATTACAGAGGATATAAGCAATTCAAACTCCGAAAAGATAGTAAAGCTTCTTACCACCGCTTGCCTGTGCTGTAACGGTACTATTGAATTTGAGGGCGACAAGGTATCTCATATAGGCGACCCGACGGAAACGGCAATAATATACGCATCTTACATCAACGGCAAGGAGAAAAACGCTCTTGAAGCCGAAAGTCCCCGTCTGGCAGAATTGCCGTTTGACTCTGACAGAAAGCTGATGACGACCGTAAATAAGGTCAACGGAAAAAATCTCGTAATAGTCAAGGGTGCGTTTGACGTTCTTGAAAAAAGATGTATTGCAGGAAACGTTGACCGTGCAAGACAGGTCAACGACGAAATGAGCCGTAACGCTCTGCGCGTTATCACGGTTGCGTATAAATATATTGACACAGTTTCCGAGTCACCTACGTTTGAGGAGCTTGAAAACGGACTTACCCTTATGGGACTTGTCGGTATGATAGATCCGCCAAGACAGGAAGCCGCCGATGCGGTAAAGATATGCCGCAGAGCAGGTATAAAGCCCGTAATGATAACGGGTGACCACATAGTAACGGCTACCGCAATAGCAAAGCAGTTAGGAATATATACAGATGGCGATAATGCAATAACAGGTGCTCAGCTTGATAATATGACCGATGCCGAGCTTGACGCGGCGGTTGAGCATATAGCAGTATACGCAAGAGTTTCTCCCGAAAATAAAATACGTATCGTCAAGGCGTGGCAGAGAAAGGAAAGGGTCGTTGCAATGACGGGCGACGGCGTAAACGACGCTCCCGCACTCAAGGCAGCAGACATCGGCTGTGCTATGGGTATTACGGGAACTGACGTTGCAAAGGGTGCAGCAGATATGACGCTGACAGACGATAATTTTGCAACCATCGTTGATGCCGTACAAGAGGGCAGAGGCATTTATTCCAACATCAAAAAGGTAGTCGGATTTTTGCTCGGCACGAACATCGGTGAGGTCATAACGGTATTTGCCTCTATGATGATATGCCGCGAAGCACCGCTTCTTTCAATGCAGCTTTTGTGGATAAACCTCGTAACAGACAGCCTTCCCGCTATCGCTCTCGGTATGGAGGACGTTGAAAAGGGCATAATGGACGAAAAGCCGAAGCCGAAGAACGAAGGACTGTTTGCTAAAGGCTACGGAGTAAAGATAGTTATCTGGGGCTTGATGTTCGGTATCATTTCGTTGGCATCGTATTTCATCGGTAAAGGTCAGATCGTCGGCGGAAATATTGAAGCGGGAAGAACGATGGCGTTTTTGACGCTTGCGCTTTCACAGGTGATCCAGGCGTTCAATATGCGTTCTGAGCGTTCGATATTCAAAACGGGACTGTTCGGTAACAAAAAGCTCAATCTGTCAGTTTTGGTATCGCTGTCGCTTATCGCAGTCGTTCTGTTCACACCCCTTTCCATTCCGTTCGGAATGATCCACCTTACGCTCAGACAGTACCTTTACGGCATAGCACTTGCATTAGTGCCCGTAGTCGTAATGGAGATAATGAAGCTTATCGAAGCCATAATAAAAAAGAATAAATGATCCCTTTATACAGTATTTTCTGTGTATAAACGAATCTCCCGCAAGCTGTTTGAACAGTCTGCGGGAGATTATTTTTTATCGGTCTGTCAGCTTTGATACAAGCTGTCTGAATTCGTATTTATCGGCGTTGCCTGAAAGGTCAAGGCTGTTAAGAGTTGAAAGCACGTCATTCAGAGTCTTGCCGTTCGTAAACTTGCTTTCGCGCAGGATCATCGTACATTCTATGACTGCACCCAAGAATTTCTGCTCGTCAGTCGCTTCCGGATCATATACGTCGCTTTTGATCTGATACTCGTCAAGAACGCTCATTTCCTCGTTTGGCTTTTTATATCTGACCGCCAATTTTAAAAGCTCGTCTGTATCCGTGCTTTCGCCGCTTTTGAGCTTCAGCTCGTAGCATACTGTCACAGCGTGTCCTGCTCCAAGCTCGCCTGCGTCCTTTGTATCGTTGTCAAAATCATCTTTATTGAGAAGTCTGTTTTCGTATCCGATAAGGCGGTACTGATCCACAGTGTCAGCATTGAACGTCAATTGGAGCTTTACGTCCTTTGCAACGGGGTAAAGCGTTGAGAAAAGCTCCTCTTGCAAAACCTTCTGTGCCTCACGCTCGCCGTCGATGTAATAGTAAATACCGTTGCCGTTGTCAGCCAACGCTTCCATAGCGCTGTCCTTGTAGTTGCCAGTTCCAAAGCCGAGAACGGAAAGGAATATTCCAAGATCACGCTTCTGCTCAACGAAGGCTTTAAGCTCGTCTGCTGATGATATTCCCACATTAAGATCGCCGTCAGACGCCATGATTATGCGGTTGTTGCAGTCGGGCTTCATATACTTTTCAGCTAAGGCGTAAGCGGTTTTTAAGCCCGATTCGCCGTTTGTCGATCCGCCCGCTTCAAGATCGTTTATCGCCTTGATTA
>JAFYMA010000206.1 GCA_017556845.1 Clostridia bacterium
ATCTTTCTTACAATAGTTTAAGTCCCTTATAAAATTACACTACTCTCAAACCTCAAATCAAAATTTGAGAAACAATACTACGAATTGCCGAAAGCAGTGTATCGGGACAAGTGCATACAAATTATAGCACAAAAAATTTAAAATGTCAAATCAAAATTCGCAAAGATCGTCATCAATCGTATATCTTTTAGTGTTCTCAAGCAGACGGGCAGAGGTTGATTCGAGCAAAAGAACCTTAAAATCGTGCAAGCAAACACTTTGAACAAACATTTCCATATCTTCGTCCGAAAAGTAAGTACGCATATTTACCATTATGAACAGTCTGTCGCGGTCAAGCAGTCTTACAAGCTCCATATAGGTAAAAATCTTTTCAAGCGTAGTTTTATCATCCTCAGTTATTTCAGGAGAAAGCGCACGGATAACGCTCGAAACGGTTACCTTCGTACAGTCGATCTCAAATGGAAATTCTTCGGCAAGGTCCTGAATATACGATTCAAGATTTGATAGCATAGTGCTCGTTTTCATATAATTTTCCGCTTGCAGCGCATTACGCTCCAAAGACGAGTACAGTTTAGTGAGCAGGCTTTTTCTGTTCAGATGAAACGGTGCAAATTGCACCGTTTCATCTGCATATCGGCTGAATTCAACCGGCGCGTCATTTATGGAAAGGACAAATTTACCGTGCAGACCGTCGATCTGCTGAGCAATGTTTTCTGCCATTTCAAAAAACAATCTTTTATTTTCAACGACAAGCTCGTTAACGTAACCTTCATCAAATCGGATAATATGCCCGACGTCCTTATATATGAGCTTCACAGTATCACCAGCCTTTCATCGCTTTCTATAACCTCGCTATGATGCTCGCCTGTTATATATTCAATACCTGCAAATTGCTTTTCGGTAACAGTCATTATTTGTACTATACCCTCGGTGGGGCGGTTTTTTCTTATAACGTCAATTACCGCCTTACCGGCGCTTTGCGTTATCAGCATACGGCAGTATACGGATTCCTGCATCATCAAAAAACCGTTTTTTATAAGTGTTTTACGGAATTTACGGTACTGACGCTTATGCTCCAGCGTTTCTGTCGGAAGGTCAAAAAATACGATAACTCTCATAAATCTGTAGCTCATAGCGAATAAAACTGTATCAGCGAAAGATCGCCTTCGTTCATCGCTTCAAACACGCTCCGACAGTAATATTTTATTGCATTGAGAACAGTCTGCTTTGTTTGATCTATAGTTACGGTATCATTAAGAGTATTTACAAGAAAATGCTTTTCAGCACTTGAAAAATCGGATATTTTCATAGCTTTTACCTTTCGGTCTATAAGTACTCTGAACGGCTCCATAAGATCACAGCTCAAATTAAAATGATTGAACATATTATCGTGAAATATTCCGAGCTGGGTAAGATAACCGTGTGCGACGATCTCTCTGTTAAAGGCAGACAAAATTATACTGTATCCGTAATTCAATGCGGCATTCGTCATATTTTCCTCGCTCCGTGTGAAATCCATTCCGAAAAGCGCATTAAAATATACCTTGGCTGCGTGGCCCTCTCTGTTTGTCTCATCGTGAATTTTTATCTGTGAAAGATAAGAACGCAGGAGCGAGGCTTCATTCAGCTTTTCAAGCTCATCAAGAAAATCCGCCTGTTTTCTTATCTTTTCTGCGACTATGTCTGCCCAGACTGCCCCTTTCATATCGTCGTTCCAAGATATCTGAGCCTTTATTTTTCGTGACGTATCATAGGAATTATAATACGGTACGAGCTCCGAGGTCGGATTCCTTCTTGCATTGCAAAATATTACTCTGATCTTCTTTTCACACAGGGCTTCAAGCAGGCATCCCGTAAGAGATACTGCAGGATTTTCGATGAGCAATACGGCAATTTCGTCAAGGAATATTTTTTTAGTTTCCTCAGCTCTTACGACCATAAAGCCCATCTTGAAATCCAGCTTACAGCGTGATGTTATGACAACGGTACGCCAGCTCATAACAAATCAAGCAGGTTGACATCAGATACCTTTTCAAAAAGACCTGATGCTGAAGCATCAATAATACGAACGTCTGTATAGTTCTTTTTCCAGTTTGAGATATTTGATGACAAAGTTGCAACTCCCGCTGTTGAAACACCGCCTATTGCAGAAAGATCAGCATTTTTTGCCCTGCCAAACAAACCAAGTATCTGCAAAAGCACCTCTGCCTGCTCAGGCGGCGAAAGCTTTTCAAATCTTTCTTTTCCATTTATTAATGCATCTGACGGATTTGCAGGACGCTTTGCATATAAGGAATTTTGCAGTTTTTCAATGAAAAGATCATACAGTGCAATATTCTTTTCCGATGAAATTTCATCATACCTTTCGCTGTAAACGATATTTGAGTTTTTCTTCTTTTTATTGCTGAACGATTCAAGCTTTTTGATATACGTTTCAAATTCAGTACCAACCTTGAGGCTTTCCATAACTGAAACACCCAACTGTTTACCACCACCGGATTTTCCCGTAATACATATCTTGAAGCCGTCAAGTGAAAGGATAGTGTTGACCTTCAATATTCTGCCGTTAAGAAGTATTTTTGATGAATCAACATCTTTTTTAAGAATACTGCTTATCGTATTTCTTGCATACGTTTCTGCATAGTCAGGATCACTCAAAAACTCTTTTGCGTACAGAAGCTCAACAGGCATTACCATAACGTCACGCTTTTTGCCTATGGCATATCCCACAAGGACAAAGAAT
>JAFYMA010000207.1 GCA_017556845.1 Clostridia bacterium
CAGAAAAGAGCAAGGATAAAAGGATATAAAACCTTCTATTCTTGCTCTGTTTTTTTCTTTCTGTCGATATGTCAACTTCGTTGACTCGATATGCTTTCACTTCGTTCAAGCTCGATATATTGTCGCTTCGCGCCAATTCGATATGAGATAAATCCCTCGTTTGCGAAGCAAACATATCGAGCCGTAGGCATATCGAGTTGCGCTAGCAAAATATCGAAAATCCCGTTAGGGATTTATCTCGATGCGTGATTTGTCCGTTAAGGATATCACGCATATACGTCGGGGACTGTAATATTTTATTCAAACGAAAGCTCTGTAAAGTCTTTCACACAGAGCATCGCTCCGTCGTGCTTGATGCCGCCTATGGCGACGACCTTCATTCCTGCGTTAACAGCGGCGTTTATTCCTGCAATGGAATCCTCAAAAACCACCGTTTCATCAGGAGTACATTTGCAAAGCTTGGCTGTCAGAAGAAACATATCCGGAGCCGGCTTTCTCGGCATAGGGATATTTGCATCGCATATCACGTCAAAGTATCCGTCAAGTGACAGCTCCTTTGATATCTTGCCTGCAAAAAGGCTTGACGAGGCAATGGCGCATTTGACATTTATTCCGTTCAGGTACGTCAGATAATCCTCAACGCCCGATATTTTATCCTTGTCGGAAAGATCGGCTGTGATCTCTGTATATACTCTGTCCTTCGTATCGCCTATGCACTTTTTTTCTTCGTCCGTCAGGCACTTACCTGATTTACTCGCTATATAGTTAACGATATATTCCCTGCCCGTGCTTTTTAAAGGCAGGTACTCTTCATCGCCTATTACAACGCCGTGCGGCCTTCCGCTTTCATTCCACGCTATCAAATGATATTTTTCAGTATCGACGACAACGCCGTCAAAATCAAATATACAGCACTTGAACTTATGCTCGTTTCCGTCTTTATCCTTCAGCGTCACACGGTTGTCAAAGCTCGTTTTGATAAGGCGGGATATCTCCTCGTTTGCGCACGCCACAGCACCGTCATCTCCGTAACTGTACGTCTCACCTTCAAGATTTGTAACTATCGCTCCCGCTTCCTTACAGATAATAACGCCCGGGGCGATGTCCCAAAGATTTTTAGTTATAACCACCGTTGCATCCGTTTTCCCTTGTGCCACGTATCCGAAATCAAAGCAGGCGGCACCGAACATACGTATTTTCGCAATTCTGGGATACAGATAACCCATAGAAGAATGCTGACGTGCGGCAATATCACCGTCGTTATGCGAATAATCGCCTATGCTGGCTATCACGTTATTGAGAGTAACCGTCGAATTGACCGTTATTCTTTTGCCGTTAAGATACGCTCCGCACCCTTTTACAGCGTACATCATCTGATCCATATACGGCAGATAAATAACGCCGAGCACGTCATCTCCTTTATCAAACAAGGCACATTGAACGCCGTGAAGGGGAATATCGCGTGCCATATTGCACGTACCGTCTATCGGATCTATGATCCACGTTCTTCCGTTGAGAGCTTGCCTTGGGGCAGTCTCCTCGCCGTGTATCAGATCTCCGTCAAATTCCTTTACTATTGCATCTGACAGATACTTTTCAATATTCATATCAAGATCCGTCACAAGATCGAAATGCGATTTCTGAAAAACGTCTCGCTTGCCCGAAAAAGCAAATTCCTTATACGCTTGCTTTATTTTTTCGGTTATAAATTCAAGCTCGTGCAAATAATTGTTTATCACAGCTCAAAATCCTCGCCGTAGCCGTAATGCTCTGCCACATAGTCAACGTCCTTATCTCCTCTGCCCGACAGACAAACGAGAATAGAGCCTGTATTATGCTCCTTTGCATACTTCATAGCGTATGCAACTGCGTGTGAGCTTTCCAACGCAGGAATTATTCCCTCGTATTTAGACAAAGCGAAGAACGCCTTTACAGCTTCCTCGTCCGTTGCGGTAACGTACTGTACTCTTCCGCAATCGTGCAGATATGCATGCTCCGGGCCTACCGAAGGATAGTCAAGTCCGCTTGCTATTGAATAAACGGGCGCAGGATCGCCTGCATCATCCTTGAGCATAATACTGTTAAATCCGTGCATTATACCGGGCGTGCCGTAAGACATTGACGCTGCGTGATCGCCGTAACCTGAACCCTTGCCCAAGGGCTCAACGCCGTATATGTCAACGGGGTCTGCAAGAAATCCCGAGAACATACCGATAGAGTTCGAGCCGCCTCCAACGCACGCGGCAACAGCGTCGGGAAGAATACCCGTCATCTCAAAGAACTGCTCTCTCGCTTCAACTCCGATAACGGACTGAAAATCCCTTACCATAAGAGGAAACGGGTGCGGGCCGAGAACCGAGCCTATGCAGTATATCGCATCGTTGTACTCGTTCATATAAGCATCAAACGCCGCGTCAACTGCTTCCTTGAGCGTTTTCAAGCCGTGAGTTACAGGAACGACTCTTGCACCGAGCATCTTCATTCTCGTAACGTTGGGGGCCTGCTTTGCAATATCGACCTCACCCATATAAATATCGCATTCGAGTCCGAAATAAGCCGCCGCAGTAGCAAGCGCAACGCCGTGCTGACCTGCACCCGTTTCGGCAATTATCTTCTTTTTGCCCATAAATTTTGCCAGAAGACCCTCGCCCATACAGTGATTGAGCTTGTGAGCTCCCGTATGGTTCAGATCCTCACGCTTGAGATATATCTGGCAGTTACCGAGCTTGTTTGAAAGTCTTTCGCAGTGGTATACAGGGGTAGGTCTGCCTTGAAATTCCTTTCTTATTCTGCGAAGCTCGCTTATGAACTTTGCACTGTGGCATATAGCCTGATAAGCCTCGCTTATCTCCTTGAATGCAGGCTCGAGCTTCGGCGGAAGAAACGCTCCGCCGTATGCGCCGAAATATCCGTCCTTCGTAGGAAATTCCTTTGAATAGGTTAAAAAATCCTTATATGTTTTCTTTGCTTCCATGACTGTTCTCCTTTAATAATTCTGTATATTTCCGATAAATATTTCTTTTCAAACTCAGCCTGACGCTGAAGATCATTCGATGACCGAAGTGCGCCATCGCTTTGACAAAATGAACATATCACACCCCAAAATACAAAAAAGCCCCTGCCCTGCACGATTGCATAGGACAAGAACTGTAAATTCCTGCGGTACCACCTAAATTGGCGAAAGCTCGCCCGCTCACTGCATACGTCAATATGCGCACCCTTATAACGGTGGGTCTCCGTCAGCCATTACTAACCGCCAAGGCTTTCCTGCCGCCCTCATAAGTCCATTCACAGCCCTCGCCGCCTGCGGTCTTTCACCAAACGACCGCTCTCTGCAAGGGGATAGAGCCGTTACTCTTCTTAATCAAAGGTTTCAATATA
>JAFYMA010000208.1 GCA_017556845.1 Clostridia bacterium
ATGTGCAATCGACTCCTCTTACGCTTTCGATATATGACTTTGTAACGGGCTGATTATAAGCGATAATTGCAAGGACCTCAAGCGACGAGCGTGAAAGATTTCCGCCTTTTTTTATTCCCAACGCTTCCTTTACCTCTGATTTGTATTTTTAATTCGTGCAGAGCTGAATACATTTTTCGGGAAAAATAAGTATTATTCCGCCGTCGGGATCGGAATATTTTTCTTTGAGAATTTCAATACATTCTTCAAGCTGTTCTTCGTTTATTCCGCACGCAAGCATTATTTTTTCCTTTCCCATAGGATAGCCTGCGGCGAAAAGAATTGCTTCTATTGCACACGATACCTTTTGCGGATCGTATATCGGCGTAAGTTCATTTTCTTCGGTATAAATTGAAGTTTCCTCCTTTTGTTAAGCACAATTCAGCTCAACTATAATATCAGACGGATCAAGATGCGTGTTTTCTGTTTCGTGAATAATGATCCTGTTTATTTTCAAAAGTTCAAGCACTGCCATAAACGTAGCAACGAGATCCGAACGTGATGTAACTGCGGTAAAAAACAGATCGAAGTGCATTTTTCCGTTCTTTTCAAGTGATGTTATGATTCCCGATATCTTTGATGCTACGGGCACTATCTTGCGCTTTATGATCGGGCGCACGTTGTCAGGCTTTTGCATATTTTCAACAGCTCTTCTTTCAAGCATGCGAAGCATTGCACTTTTTAAAAGATTTACGCTGTGTGGGCATACGTAATCCACATCCGGCGGAATTTCGTCAGTTTCCTTTACAAATCTTCCTTCGTATTGCTTCTGGTATTCATCAAGCTTTTCGGATATTTCCTTTATACACTTGTATTCCATAAGGGCTGCGGCAAGTGCTGCTCTCGGGTCTTCACCGTTTTCTTCGGGGCGGGGAAGAAGCATTTTGCTTTTGATAAGCATAAGCTCCGATGCCATAACGATAAACTCGCCCGCTATATCCATATCCATACGCTTCATTTCGTCAAGATACTCCATATACTGCGAAAATATCTCGTTTATCGGAATGTCGCATATATCGACCTTATTTTTGTGGATCAGAGAAAGCAGAAGATCAAGCGGTCCTTCAAACACCTCTATTTTATACGTTAATTCCGTCATGCCACAATACCGCCGCCGTTGAAAATAGCACTAAAACGATAAAAGAACATATTTATCTCGTTAATTTCAAATCCGGGTATCCTGGTTAGCAGGAAAAACATACCGTCTGAAATGATCTGTGCCAATCCGCCGACAAGATTTGCACCCGTTGAGAATAAAAACAGTATGAAAACTATCTTTATTATCTGCTCGTATTTCATTATTCCGAAATATATTTTATCAGGCAGAAACATAAGTGCTATGCGCGAGCCGTCAAGCGGTGGTATCGGAATGAGATTGAACAGTGCAAGCATCAGGTTTATCAGATGAAAATAATAGCAGAAGAAGCATATCATCAGTAAAAGATTTGAAGTGGGGTTGACGATACAGGTTACGGCTGTAAATAAAACGATGCCGATCACAGACATAATAAGGTTTGAAAGAGGGCCTGCAAACGCCGTAAGTGCCATACCCTTGCGGGGATTGTCAAAGTATCTTGTGTTTATCGGAACGGGCTTTGCCCAGCCGATGCCGAGCAGAAGCATACAAATAGTGCCGACAAGATCAAGATGCTTTATAGGGTTGAGCGTAAGCCTGCCGAGATTTCTCGCAGTCGGGTCGCCGCATTTATACGCCATATATCCGTGTGATGCCTCGTGTACGGATAATGCCAGAAGAACTATCGGAACACGGAAAAGCAACAATACCAATTCATACGGATCGGTAAGCATTCTGAAAAAACCAAACATAGATAAATTTACTCCATTTCGCCTTTTGAATAAGGCAGATAAATTATAAAACTTCGTTCTTTATAAGATCCTCAAAGCTTTCACGGCGAACGGAAAGTCTGTCGTTGCCGTTTTTGATAAGCACGATGGGGGCTCTGGGGATCCTGTTATAATTTGATGCCATAGAATAGTTATAAGCACCTGTAACGAGAACTGCAAGAGTGTCGCCTCTGTCCATTTTCTGAACTTGTATATCCTCTGCTATAAGATCGCCGCTTTCACAGCATCTGCCGCAAACGGTTGCCTTGTAGTCGGGTGCCTCGTTTGCTCTGTTGGCACAGAGAACGGTATACGGCGACTGATAAAGGGCGTATCTCGGGTTATCGGGCATACCGCCGTCAATGGAAATATAATTCTTGAATCCGGGGATCTCCTTTCGCGTGCCTACTGTGTAAAGAGTCACTCCCGCACCTGCAACGATGCTTCTGCCCGGCTCCATAAATATTTTAGGCATTTTAATTGAATATTTTTCACAAAGTGAAGATATATTGCGTGCAATGCTTTCTATATATTCGGGGATATTTACCTCTGCGTGCTCTGCAAGGTATTTTACCGCAAAGCCGCCGCCTAAATTGAGCACGTCCGTTTCATATCCGAACTTATCCTTGATATCGGATATGAAGCGGAGCATAACGCCCGATGCTTCAATAAACGGGTCGGGCTCGAATATCTGCGAGCCTACGTGGCAGTGAAAGCCGCAAAGACGTGCATTTTTCTTTTCAAGCGCCGCCTTAGTTATCTGCTCAGCCTTGCCTTCAATAATAGGCGTGCCGAACTTACTGTCAACTCTGCCGGTGCTGATAGCCTTGAGGGTGTGGGGGTCTATTCCGGGGGTTATTCTCAAAAGGATCTTCTGCTCTTTGCCGAGCTTTCCTGCAATTTCATCGACTGCACAAAGCTCCTCTTGGCTGTCTACCACGATATATCCAACACCGCTTTTTATTCCGTATTCTATGTCAAAGTCTGTCTTATTGTTTCCGTGAAAGCAAGCGTTTGTAACGTCAAATCCTGCGGCAAGTGCGGTATACAGCTCGCCTGAGGATACGATGTCAATACCGAGCCCCTCGTCCTTTACTATTTTGTATATGTCAACGAATGACAGCGCCTTGCTTGCGTAAAAGGGCATTGAACCCTCGGGGAAATACTTTTTCAGGGCGTTTTTGTATATTGCACATTGACGTCTTATTTTGTCCTCGTCAAGAAGATAAAGAGGCGTGCCGTATTTTTTTGCCATATCAACGGTATCAACGCCGCCAAGCGTAAGATGACCGTTTTCGTTTATGCCGTAGCAATCCTGTATGTTTTTCATTTTATAGCTCCGTTAATCAATTACTTTTTCGATGAATGACCAGATATCTCCCACTCCCTCGCCCGAAAGCGAAGAAAACGGGATTATCGGTATACCCTTGGGTATAAGCGGGTGGGACTGTAATTCTTCAAGCGCCTTTGCTCTTGATGTCTTGTTAAGCTTGTCAGCCTTCGTTGCAACTACCGCAAACGGCATGCGCGATGCCACAAGCCAGTCAAGCATAGCCTCGTCGTCTGCAGTCGGCCCTACCTTAAGGTCTATAAGCTGCAAAATAAGCTTCAGATCCTTTCCTGAAGAAAGGTATCCGTCTACCAATACAGACCAGAGTCCCTGATCCTTTGCACTGCGTGCGGCATATCCGTATCCGGGAAGATCGGCGAAAAACAGCTTATCATCGATCTTGTAAAAATTGACGGTCACGGTCTTGCCCGGAGTTCCGCTTACGCGTGCTAATGATTTTCTTTTTGTAAGGGCGTTTAAAAGTGAGCTTTTTCCGACGTTTGATCTTCCCGAAAAGGCGATCTGCGGAATACCTGCGCAGGGTATCTGGTCAACTCTGCCTGCGGATATAAGAAGCTCAATATTGTTCAAATTGAGTTTTTTCATATTATACCTTTTTGTCCAAGATCAGTTTTGCGAAAACGAGCATAATGCGTTTTTCAGTACGTCATCCGCCGTTTTACATGGGATAAAGTTGAGATTTTTTCTGACCTCGGGATCAATATTTTTCAGATCGTCACGGTTTCCGTCAGGGATAAGAACGGTTTTTACACCTGCGGTATATGCGGCGGCAGTCTTTTCGCGTAACCCGCCTATCGGAAGAACTCTTCCGCGGAGGGTTATTTCACCCGTCATAGCAATATCGCGCTTTACTGGAATACCCGTAAGCTCGCTCGTTAAGGCGGTCATTATC